>JAGHDU010000203.1 GCA_021159785.1 Staphylothermus sp.
CAATATATACTAAAGAGTAACTGCAGCATATTAATATCACTAGTTATATTAAATTGAATCATTATACAAATAGATTAGGTGTTAATTAAGAATGTTTATCAAAAACATTCTCTCGTCTGAGAAGGGGTTAGAGAATGTAATGGGTGATGTCATTAGAGTTCTATGGTTGTATAAGAGATTATGGCTATCAGAGATTTACAGCGAAATAGGCGGTATGAATTCTTCATTGAACGAAGGTACTCCTTCCTACAAAGATGTTGTGAAAGCTGTCGAAGAGCTTGGCAAAAAGGGGATAGTCAAAGTTGATAAGCAAATTAGAGGTAGTCTGGCTACTTCTAAAGGCGTAGAAGATATGCTTGTAACATTAGTAATTAGTGAAGAATTAATGAAAGAGATCGCCAATGATCAGAAACTCCATAAATATCTTAGATTGAGAGAGGAATTATTTAGAAGCTACAAAGGTTAATCTATCCAGTCCCCGGTCTCGATTTTTTCTGGAATATACTTATCCGCGAGGAATTTTAGTCCCTTACTAGCCATAGCTTCTATTTCTAGCTTTGAGAGAGTTTTGAAGAATATACATAGTTCTCGAGTCCATTCAGGTGTTTTGAACCAAGGATATCCTGCAAGACCCTCTTTACGTTTCTTGATCTTGCTCTTCATCTCTTTGTTTTCAATACATGCCTCTGCCACTTCGTAGCCTATGAGTTCTACAGCTCTCTCAATGTCTTTTTGTTTTGCTTTAATTATGTAGTTTTTACGCTCTTTTTCTGTAAGGTATGGTTTTTTGGGTTTTAACTTAAGCAATTCTTTGACCGGGATATCTCCTAGTGTTTTGTTTTTGGTATTGCCCAAGATCTTTCTCATTAAATCATCTCCGAATACGTCCGTCATAGTTACGCCTATGAATTTTGCATTTGGTGTTGCTAGTCTCTCGCTTTCGTAAGATAGTGTTATCGAACCTATTTTGAAAACGCTGTATATATACCATCCATAGGGATCAGCATCAGCTAGAATGTATACTGGTAATTTTAATTCGTCGTTTAGTCTTCGTACAAATCTACGTGTAGCTCTATCTGGTTGACCGGCGCTTGTTATAAGTATTGCTTTATGTTTTTTCCAGAACCCGTATCTATGCAGTTGTTGAAATACTGCGTCTTTCTCCACGACAAGTACGTATTCTGCATCTACGTCCTTGAATTCTATGAGATCGGGGGTTGGTTCTATTGAGTATGCGCCGTGACCCATTTTACTTAGGTCTATTGTGTCGTCACCGCTCTTTATTACTAAGTTTCCTACGACTTTTCCTTTTTCTTTACTTAATATCAGCATTTCCTCTCTGAGAACTCCTAGGTATACTTCTAGATCTCTTATAACGGAATCGGATTCTCTTTGTTCATCCCATGTGTTTTCGTGGTGTAGTTTTCCGTGAAGGTCTCTGAATGTTATAGTGTGTTTTCCTCTATAGTATAGGTCACGTATTGTTGGGTATTCATTATTCACGAGAGCATCGTATATTATAGATGCCATGAGGAGTGTTTGCATGAATTTTCGTGCTTCATTAACGTCTAGGAAGCTTCTTCTCTGCATCTCTGGGCCTAGAAGCAAAAGTTTCTTTTTCTCATCATAGATTGTGTTGGTAAGCACTCTTTTTGGCATTACGAGTACAGGTCTTTTTCCCTCTAGTATCTTCTTTACTAATGTCGAGAATTTCTTCCTTAGTATCTCTATACTTTTCTCCCTTGCAAGTTTATCCACGGTTGATAATGCCACGGTATTTCACCTAGACACCTATTTCAACGCTTTCAACTACCTTTTTCACTTCAGTTGGATCTAGTTGTACACGTGAGGCAACTATCGTGACTAGTTTTTCGAGTATTTCATTATAATCTACACTGTTACCTGCTATAATGTTAAGTGCTCTAGCAACTTCTGGGATATATTTCGCTAGATTTACGATTTTCTTCTTCTTTTCTTCCTCCTTAATCTTCTTAGATAAGTAGTTTCTAAGTTTTCGCGCAACTTCTTGTAAAGCTAATCTTATTTCTCTTCTTATTTCATCAACATCAGCTATGCTTTCTTTACCCACTCCCTTAAATGGTACTTTAGTACTACATATATGCACTAGTACTAGTATTGGTGCTGGTAGGTTTACAAGGTAATTACCCCAGTCGAAACAATATCCTTTTTCCCGGTCAGTGTCTTTGCATGTTCTAGCATCTTTTACAACCTTAGTTACAACGTCGCTTCCTTCATCATAAAGCAATGGTATTTTGTTAGCATATCGCAGGAGATTTGGACGGTCTTGGGGACTTGTTGGTACTTTTCCACCATACGCGATCCCAACTTCGACTATGAAGGGGTGTCCTTGGTAAGCTGCTGGTTTCCTAGTTACTGCTTCAACGAACTCTGGTTCATATATTCTCTGAAGACCTGCTTTTATGACATCTGGCCCTAGAGGAGACAATGCTTCGGCTGTAGGTGGACGGAATTTTTCATAAGTTTTCATAGCATTTACTAGTTTCAATAGCTGTTTATCACTTAGTTTTGAAGGATCTACATCTGGTTTTAATGCAGCCATTTCAATTATTTTCCTAGCTGTTACATCTCCTATGCTCTGGAAACTTTTGATCAACATTTCGTAAAGTGTTGAATATTTTCCTAATTCCCTTATTCTTTTGAGCATTTCTAAGTCTACGCCATAGGGGTGCGGTTTTACTTCTTTTGGTGGTTTCGGTAGTTTTTCTATTACTCTTTTGAAATACTGTATCTCTCCATCTGGTGTGATAAAGACTATGTTAGCATAAGGAGTTACAACAGCTGTTCTAAGAATATATTCTTTGACTCTTGATTGTGCTCTGCTCCAATCTCCTTCAATTGTTAGTGAAACAATTGTACCATGCCACTCTCTGTTTTTCCTCCAGCTTCCTCTCTCAACTATTATTGGTGCATTTTTGTTTATATCGATCCTTAGTTTGTAGTAGTATATTCTTCTTAGTCCGGGTTGACTAGTTATTACCTCTACGGGGCGTCCAGTAGTCATTTGTCCATAAAGAACGGCTACTTTAACACCTAATCCAAACATACCTCTAGTTTGTCTTAATACGTATTTTGAACTGAAGAGCACTCTTCCAAAAGCTTCTGGTACTATGTGGGGTGGAATACCTATACCATTATCTTCCACTGTGATCTTATAGTATTCATGTACTTGATCAGCTTTTTCAATAACTATTTTGATATTAGGTAATATTCCGTGGGCATCAGTAGCATCTAAGGCATTCTCGACTAATTCCCTTATAGTCTGATATAATGCTCTAGCTGGATTTGCAAAACCAGCTATCTCCTTGTACTTATAGAAGAACTCTGCAGCACTTATAGCTCTATATTTCTCGCCAGTTTCAGCAGCTGCCATACTCTTCACCGACTCACTTATCCCCTCAAAATAATACCTTTTAGAAAACCTTTTAAAGAAAAACATTAGTAATTAGGCTGTACGCGTGCCCGTATCTGGAATATTTTCACCTAACCCTCACTATCTAACCCCCCTATATTCTTTTCATTATACAACAAATTTTCTACCCACATTATCTTCAAGGAGGTGAAATAAGAGCATGAAAGCCATATCACCATTAGTAGCATCAGCATTATTACTAATAATGACTGTAGCTGGAGGTCTCATAATATACAACTACATGATTGACGCCCTAAAAGCACCACAAGAATATGCTGCTTTATCAGTAGTATCAGCGCAAATGCTTGTCAGTAATTCAACAACAGTAATTAACGTTAAAGTAACAAATATTGGGACGGCCCCAGCTCAAATAACAGCTGTCAAGATCCTTTCGGAAGACAAAAACGAGACTATTAATGAAACAATAACCATAGATCCAGGAACTACTAAGAGCTTCAATATTGTAATTAATGAAGCTCTAGAACAATCAATACAACATTATCTAGTATTAGTCTATAACAGCGGAGATGAAAGTGTGAGTGAAGAAACTGAACCTGTGCCAATACGTTTGATTAAATGAAGCCATTATTGTCTATTGCGTATAAAAGGTGTGGAAATTGGGATTAAAAAATAAGAAGAGAACTTTTTTACGAAACATTCTTCCTAAACATAGAATTATTTCTGGGAAAGGTGTTAGTAAGTTTTTATCTTATTCAACCATTAGAGAGATCGTC
>JAGHDU010000244.1 GCA_021159785.1 Staphylothermus sp.
CAATTATATGCTGTCCTTGAATATGGTCTTGCACCTAAAGATGTACTGGAAGAACACCTTAGGAGAGGGTATCTAGTGAAATGGATAAAGGAAGTTCTAGGTGATGAATACTTCACCAAACTATATAACGAGGGCAAGATCAAGACGTTGGACGAACTCAAAAACTATATTAAGAACATACTTAAACTAATCAAATAATCTAAAATACACGACAATATGGTAATGGGAATATCACATAGATGATATGTGATGAAATTGAAGGAATTCGAACTAGTAAAAATAGAAGAAATTATTAGAAAAAATCTACCAAAGTTTCGCTGGTGGCCTCGAGAAGCTTTGTCAATAAACAAAGTTCACATAGATTATTCAAAGCTTATTAACAATAAGTACATCGTAACATTTCTCAGACACAATGACTACTTATTTTATGTTCCATGGTTAAGTATCGATAAAAAGGATGAGAGATTAGGAGATAGATGCATTAAGCTGAATAATATGTATTTGTACGAAGCAGAATTCTTTCCAGAATATTTTAACCTATTGGAATACGAGGATTATACATATAAGGAATACAATAAACTAATTGGTAGATCCGTATACGCAGAACCATTAACCCTTGAATCAACAAATATAGTGGCAAAACACGTTTTTGATAATAATGTCGAAGTAGTTGTTAAAAGCTATAGGCTCTTACCACGTGTAAATTACGAACCATTAGTAATAGCTAAACTCGCTGAAGAAGGATATAGACATATACCTTTGCTCTATAGGATATATAGTTTCAAAGGACAAACTGTTACATTAATAACACAGTATGTGTATGGAGACGGTGATGGAGGTTATCCCTTTTATACAACGTATATAAATGCTTTAAAGACAAGATCCATGCGAAGCAGAAATGCTTATAGGTTAGGACTCGCCAGTAAACTTGGCACAATAATTGGGGAAATGCATATTCTATTAAATAGAAAGAGAGACAATAGGTTCTTTGGATTAGAAGAAATTAGTAACGAAGATGTATCACGGTGGAGTAGAAGAGTTAAGAAAAGATTTAATGAAATTTTACGTATTTTCGATAAAATTATCGAAAGTTCTGAGAATAAAGAGTATTATGAGTTTTGGAAAAACGTCTTCTTGAAATCACAGAATCTCGTAGATAATGTTGAATATATGTTTAGCGTATTTGAAAATGCATGTAAAGCTAGGATTCACCAAGATCTTCATCTAGGCCAGATGATCTATATCAGTAAAACAAATGACTTTATAATCACCGATTTTGAAGGCGAACCCGGCAGAACCGATGAGGAAAGAATTGAAAAGGAACCCCCGATAAGAGATATAGCAACGATGGTAAGAAGTTTTCAATACCTTGCTTTCATGGCCTATCTCGAGGTTCGTGGTAAAAATATTGATATCGTTGCTAGAAAACTATTGAAGAATGATGTTACATGGGAGTGGCGTATGAGGCATTCTTTAAGTATGTTATTAAGTTATATAGCCAGTACTTCTAATCCTAACATTCATTGTTTCAAAAACAAAATGATGCTAATAGAACACTACAATAACGTATTAATGCCTTGGCTCATAGAGAGAGCATTATATGAAATAATGTATGAGTTAATGTATCGTCCAGAATGGGTAGCAGTCCCAATTGTTGGGCTATTAAACCCGGCTATACCTATTAATATTGCTTAAAAGCATTAAATAAAATGTCTACATTAAATAGTCGATGTCGGTGAAGATTATTTGACAAGTATTGTTTTCATGTTTGAAGTCCATCAACCATATCGGCTTGATCGACACGCTTATAATAAGTTATTGGAGAAAGCTCTAAGAGGTAGTTTAGAACCACATGATCTCGAGGACGCTATTTTCGATAATGGGCTCAATAAACTAGTTATGGAGAGAGCTTCTAGAAAATGCTACATACCTGCAACAAGGATTATCTTAGAAAATATTGAGAAGTATAAAAATACTGGTAAACCATTTAAGGTAAGCTTTTCTTTGAGCGGAGTGTTCATAGAACAAGCTAAAATGTGGGCACCGGAAGTCATAGATTTATTCGTTAAATTGAGAGAAACAGAAATGGTTGAATTCATTGAACAGACTTATTATCATAGTTTGGCGGCATTCATGCCTCTTGATGACTGGGCTGAGCTTAGGGAACAAATAGATGAGCATAAGAGAATAATTAGAGAAACATTTGACTATGTTCCAAAATCTATTGAGAACACAGAATTTACTTACAATAACGATATTGCATGGTTATTCGATAAAATGGGTTACAAAGTGGTTTTAACCGAAGGTGTGGATTGGGTACTTGGATGGAGGTCACCTAATTATGTTTATAAAGCATACAATAGTGAGATAAGGGTTTTAATGAGGAATTATAGGTTGAGTGATGATATAGGTTATAGATTCAGTGATCGTTCATGGGATCAATATCCATTAACAGCTGATAAGTATGCTTCATGGCTAGCAGCTACTCCTGGAGATGTTATATTTCTAGCAATGGATTACGAGACATTTGGAGAGCATCATTGGCCTGAAACAGGAATATATGAATTCTTGGAATGGCTTCCAGGTGAAATACTTAAGTACCAACACTTAGAGACGTCAACACCAAGTGAAGTAGTTGATAAATACCCTCCAAGAGATAGGATCGATGTACCGTCGTGGGCAACTATTAGCTGGGCTGATGAAAGAGATCTAAGTGCTTGGCTTGGTAACAATATGCAAAGAAATGCATTCAAGATACTGACTGATCTGAGACCTTATGTGAAAGCACTTGATGATCCGGAGATAGTACGTATATGGAAGTTACTAACAATAAGCGATCATCTATATTATATTGCTACGAAATTTGGTAGTTTAGAACAAGTTCATAGCTACTTCTCACCATACAAGAACGCATCCGAAGCACACGCTATATACGTTCAAGCACTTAGCTTACTAGCAGGTATGATCTCAGAAAAAATATATGAGAAAAGACATATTGTAGCAAAAAGACTTATCCTACCCAAAGATAAGGCATTCTACTTCATGAAACCAACTGGTGAATATACTGGATACGTTGCGCATTCTTTATCGGAATTCAAAGATTTACTAGAGAAGATCCCTGAGGATTCATTCCTATATCATTTGAGAAGAAAAGATTTCCAAGCGTGGTTAAGAAGTATTTATGGATTAGATGATGTGGCTAATGAGCTCGATAATTTATCTGGATTATCCGAATCTATCGGAGAATTAAGAAAGAGAATATTGAAGTTACTCAAAGATTTTTATTATAATACCTAGTATACCCATGATTGAGGTAGTGAATAATAGGTGTTAATAGATTGGGTAAAATCAATTTTATATTTGTTATTCATTTTCACCAACCAGTTGGGCAACTCAAATGGGTCAATGACAGAATTTATGAGAGATCATACAAATTACTTCTTGAGATCTTTGAAAAGTTTGCTGACTTGAAGTTTACTGTACATATAAGTGGTCCTCTTCTATTGTTCCTTGATGAATATTATCCTGAATGGATTAATAGATTAGCTAAACTTGGAGACCTTGGTACAGTTGAGTTTTTAGCTGGTAGCATAGGTGAAGCAATTTTACCGATCCTCCCATCAGAGGATAGGCACTATCAAGTCAAGGAGTATATGAGGTTTTTCGAGAAAATATTTGGGTATAAACCTAAAGGTATGTGGCTTCCCGAAAGAGTTTATGAGCCGAGCTTACCAGAAGTTTTATCAAAGAATAAGATCGAGTATGTCTTCGTAGATGATTCAATATTACAGCGAGGAGGATATTCAAGCGATAGAGCATATTATTCTTGTTTAACTGAAGAAAGCGGTCAACCATTAAAATTATTCTTCATAGATACTGGTTTAAGATACGTTCTACCATGGAGTAGTAGTGAAGAAGTTTTTAACTACATCTCGTCTAAGTCCAGCGAAGAAGGAGACAGGGTTATTGTTTGGGGCAGTGATGCAGAGAAATTCGGTGAATGGAAGGATCCCGAGTGGGCATGGAATTGGCTTAACGATTTCTTGTCTAAGCTACGTGAGCGAAACGATATAGCACTTGTTCATCCACAAGAGTATTTAAAAGAACATGGAGTAAGAGGGCTTATTTATTTACCGACTGGTAGTTATGACAAGATGCTTGAATGGAGTAATGGATTCTTTAGGAACTTCTTGGTAAAATATGCGGAAAGCAATAATATGCATAAGAAGATGTTGTGGGTTAGAAGAAAACTGAAACAGGCTCCCGAAGTAGCTGATGAAGCTTGGAGGGAATATCATCTAGGACAATGTAATGATGCCTATTGGCATGGACTATTCGGTGGAGTATATTTGATTCATTTGAGGCAAGCTATTTATGAAAGATTCATTAAAGCAGAAAGGCTTGCAGAAGAAGCAATTGATTACTATAGAGACAATGATATAATGATTAATTACACTGACTTTGACTATGATGGTAAAAGAGAAGTTCTTGTTGAAACACCCAAATACAATATCTACATTAAACCCGATGATGGTGGTACTATATTCGAGTACGATTTTAAGGAAAAAGAATATGAGCACAACATTCAGAACACAATGACGAGATATATGGAATCCTACTTAGAAAATACTGGTTTTACACCGGATTGGTATAGGAGAGTCAGCTCAAGAATCCATTTATGGTCACTGGATACAACATTAAATGATTGGATAAACAACACTCCTTTTAAGGATCAAAGCGATCTAGCACTAAGAACGTATAAAGTGATAACTACAAGGGAACATAAAATAGTCCTTAGGACGATAGGTGGACACTATGTATATGGATTAGAACCAGCGAAAATATTCGTTGAAAAAACTATTGAGTTTAAAGACAATGGCATAATCACCAA
>JAGHDU010000116.1 GCA_021159785.1 Staphylothermus sp.
AAATAATACTAGTTGAAAATAGTTAATGATGAATACGCCATCGTGCGATCAGAGATGAGCGGAACCCGTCCCCACTGAATAATTGAACAAAATGTTCCGGTGTGATTGTTGTTTGCTGCTATAATTGATTATCGCTACTACCCATTCCTTGGAGACATTAATAGTGTTCTTAGAATGAGGTATCCTGGTTTAAGATTGAAAGATGTTATTATTAGTAGAGAAAACTATGCTAGAAAAAGGTCTTTGGAGCTTCTAAAAACAATTCTTTCCAAACGTTCTATCCGTGAAGGAACTGGTACGAGTGATGAGGAAATTATAGCATTTTACACATTACTATTGATCATTAAGGTTCTGAATGATAAAAAGCTAGCAAATGTTGTAGCCTTAGCTTATTCAAAATATGCGTATGAAAAATTATTAAAAGAACCACTGAATAGCTTGGTAAACGTTGCACAATTATTAGGAATAGATGCTAAACTAGAAAGAAACGCGCCGTTGATACCGGTTGATTTCAAGAGAAAAAAGCCGATCTTCATAGCAAAGCCGATCTCTATGAGTGTTAAGGATTATCTACGATTTACTGCGAATCGATTAGCACGTGATCCCAAATATGCTTTGGTGAATCAAATAGTTGATCATGGCGTCGTATTTTTAGAGAAAGAAGTGTTTGTCAGAGTACTCGAGGAAGCAATTTATAGAAAAATAATCGTTCTATATAATTCTATTTATGAACAAGAACTTCCAGAAGATCTTATTAATGAAGCAAAAAAAGTGATTGAAGAAACAGGATGGGTTAAGCAGAGAGTAATGGATATAGAGCTGGAGGAGAAAGCTAAGGGGATAATAGATTTCTCGGCATTTCCACCATGTATGAGTGTAATACTCGAAAAACTCAAGGCTGGTGAGAACCTTAGCCATCAAGAGCGATTTGCTATTGCAGCTTTTCTTGCAAGAATAGGATTAGATGTAGACACTATATTAGAGTACTTCAAGAACGTACCAGACTTCAATGAGAAAATTGCTAGATATCAGGTTGAACACATAGCTGGTTTAAGGGGGTCTAGGAAAAAGTATTTACCATATAATTGTGAGACTATGAGATCACTGAATATATGTCCTGTTTCGGATTATTGTAAAGGAGGAAAGAACCCGCTTGCTGTTTATTGGTTTAATGTCAAGCGAAAGATTTTAAGTAAGAAAAAACGTGGTAAATAGAAGTATATTGAAGCAGAGTCTTAGTAGTTCAGTAAAATAGTGTAAGGGAAGAAGTGTGCAAAGAAGTAAGAAGATTCATGAAGTTATATCGATTGTGTTCTCGGCTCCATTTATTGCATTATATGTAGTATTACGTGTTTTCTTCTTGTATGAGTTTAGTATTGAACAACTAATAGCCTTAGTAGTAGGATACATACTGATACCCCTATTGGTGCCTCTCATCTACTCGTATAAAAAGAATATTGAGTGGGATTATCCCGTTAGAGAGGAGAGAATTATCCCATTCACATTTGTTTTATTGGGATATTTTTTTGCATTAATGGTACTATATATGTTAAATACATATAATGAGGGAATATTTCTTGCAATGGCTTATACGCTTAACGGTTTTGTATCATTTATGATCAGTCTTAAGTACAAGATCAGTATACACGTTATTGGTGTTATGGGGCCAGCTACTTATCTACTTTTAATAGGGCTAGTGTATGACTTCATAGCCTTGTTCATTCTATCCATACTAGTATCGTATTCTAGATATGCATTAAATAGACACACTCCCGTGCAGCTTTTGTTAGGATATGTGGAAAGCATTGTTATTACAGTTCTTGCATATAACATAGTGTATGCATAAATTAAAGTCCTCAACCAAGGTTGAACTACAATGTTTTCTAGCACGGTATATACTATAGGATACGATTATAGAACGTTTGATGATTTTATAAAAATACTAAAACAATACATGATTACGAAACTCGTAGATGTAAGAAGATTTCCCAAGAGCAAATTATTTATTTACAGAAGAGACGTTTTGGAGAAAGTTTTGCCTCTTTATGGAATAGACTATTATTGGCTTGGTCACGAACTTGGCGGGTTTAGAGGCGGGTATACCAAATATATGGTTTCACAAGAGTTTCAGCAGGGAATGAAGAAATTGATCGATATAATCAAAAAGCTTGGATATGGTTTTACTTGTATAATGTGCCTTGAAAAGAATCCAAGGAATTGTCATAGAAGGTATATTGCTGAAGAACTACATAGGAGAGGTTTTCGGGTACTACACATTATAGATCTCGGCATAGTCCTTAAACATACATCGACTATGTTATGATTAAAATTTATCATTAATGATCTTCCCTAAAAGTAATACAAGTCCCAATATCGTAATGTCTGCTACAATTGTTAGAATAATATCGGCAGGGGAGGGTTGTTTTCTTTCCTCAAGAGTTATTCCATCTAGTCCTACAACATCGTCGCTATCGTTTACAAATAGTGGTTTTTCATTAAGTCTAATTATGAATTCATATGGTTTTGACATTACAGGTGATAAGTAGAGTTTTAGCCCTGTACTATTGAATTCTTGTAGTTCTATGTTGGAATATGTTATGCTATGTTCTTTGTTTAGTAGCAATAATACTCTGTATGGTGCATTACTATCTATTTCATATATTATCCCGTCGTCATTGAACAGGATTTTTGAAGTAATATTTGTGGAAGACATGTTTAAAGCTATATAACCAATCTTCCCCATAGCCATATCGTTTCTCATATAGAATATAGTTGAGTTTGTTAATATAACGCTGGATAGTTGTTCACCTATTCCATGGTTTATGATCAATATCCTTAGCTTATAATAATTGGTCTCAGGGAAGAGGGAACCGATGTATATAGTTTTGTAAAAGTAAAGTGGTGTATAAGTAAGGATTTCTCTATATTGGCTCGTTATAACAGCAAATGTAGTATTTTCATCTTCGATTTTTATTGCTCTCCGTATCTCGTAACAATAAACATCATCAAAAATAGTTATTCCCGCTATATTTTGTTCTAAAAAACGTATCTTTTGAAAGGACAATCTATTGTTAGAGATATTTAGTAGAATATTTGGATCAACTCTGTTATTGTGTTCATAAATAGTCTTATTAATTTGAACCATAAGTTCTCTTTCTATTATATCCGTTATATTTTCCTTGATATTCTCTGCTCTTATATTGTAATCTGTTAACCTATATGTGAAATCATAATAGATACTGTCTTGATATAGCGTTATGTTAATTTCAATAAGATAAAATATATTGAGTACAACATAATTTTCTAGTATGGTAGCATTTTCTGACAAGTATTCTTCTGCATATTTACCGCTCGCTTCAAGCGTGATATATCCTAGGTATTCTCCTTTTACCACATATACTTTATTCGAAAGAGTATGGTCTGCCACGTATGCTATGGGTATTCCTAGATTAAATTGTATTAGAATCAATAATGTAATTGATAATGTTAGTATTTTTGTGAAAAGATCATTCAAGGGCCCAACTCCTCATTGCCTTAATGTAGGCTCGGCAATGCGGGCAACAAATCATCTAATCACCATGATTATAATTATAATAATAATGCGTTAAAATATAATTATTCCAGAAAATACAGTGCTGAGAACAGCCGGTACTGAATTATTTGTGATGATCAACGCCTAGGCTTAGATAAACGGGATGAGGAAGCCGGCCTCTCCCTAATAGATGGGGAAGGCTCGGCCTCTGCCGACCGTTTCATTTATCCTTTTCCAATAAGGCGTAGAAGAAGCCTATTGTTCCATGTATGTGGGGCCATGCACGCATTGTTTGAGGGAGAATAGGTGATTTCTTGAATGGTTTTCCTAAATCAATTAGTTTAGCGTCTTTGTGTTCCTCTATAAACTTCTTAATAACGTATTCTCCCTCTAATGGTAGAACGCTACAAACAGTGTAAAGTAATCTTCCGTTTTTCTTCAATATTTTCCATCCGGCACTCAGTATTTCATATTGCAATATGGATAGTTTTTCTACATCTTCTTGCCTATATCTCCATCTTACATCAGGGTTTCTCGCTAAAGCACCAGTAGAACTACAAGGGGGATCAACTAGGACATAATCCATTGATTCATTGCCAAGTATTAATGGTGCTTTTCTAGCGTCTTCTACATATATACGTACTACGTCACTTGTCCCAGTCCTATCTAGTAAAAGTCTTAGCCTTTTTGCACGATCTTTATATATTTCAAAACTATGGATTTCTGACTTATGACTAGTTATTTCAGCTAAATATGTTGTTTTACCGCCGGGTGCGGCGCATAAGTCAGCTATCTTACTACTTGGTCTCGGTGATAATAATTCGGCTGCAACCATGCTTGATTCATCTTGTGGTACCAATATACCAGTTTCTACTAACTTGATTATTTCTTTCCCTAATGATCCCTTAATCTTAATTGCTTGTGAACTATATGTTCCTCTTTCTACGGAGTAACCATAACTAGATAAGTAGTTGATTATAGCATCCACATTTGCTTTTAGCTTGTTTACTCTGAACACTCTATATTCTATCTTAGCAGTTTTTTCTAGGAATTCCTCGATATTTTCTTGAAGTTCTCCAAGTGCTTTCTCTAACGCTCTGTAGAGCTGGGGAGAGATTTTGTATTCTAGGAGAATTTTGTCTTCGAATGTGTGTGGCTCCCATTTCTTTTCATAAATTAGCCTTATATATTCATTGATTTTATTTGCCAACGCTTTATCTTTAACATATGTGAAGATGTATCTTGTTATATATCTCTTGAATGTTCTTTTTGATGCTTTGCTCGCTCTATCATCTACTTGGGTAACATAAGCTAAAACATAGAGTGGTGCTTTAAGTCCACTTGGTAATTCATTAATATTTATACCTGATATATCGCGTATAATCTTCTCTAATGCTCCTTGGTATCTAAATACATTGTAGACAATACCGGAAATTTTCTTATCGTACTTTGTGCCCTCGAGCTTATACTTCTTTATAGCTTTTCTAATGGCTTCTTGTACGGGTTTCACTATAAATCCTTCTCTAACTGCGTAAATCGTTGCATACACAAGTCTCTGCCATTCTCTGTTCATTGTTAATCACACATTATTATTAATGAAACCATGTTTCGACTAACAATATCTATCACTGGAGTATATAATGAAAGTATATCAAGTCCCCCTAACATATTAACTGTCGAGATAACTAGAGAGGTGTATTGTGGCATTGGTTCTCAAAATGGCTTTTGCAAGCACTTATCCACCTACACATTGTGGTGTCGGAGAGTATACTAGAATGCTTGTTATTGCTTTAAAAAGTTTGTATCCAAAGATTAACGCTTTTGTTCTTTCCGATAAACGTGGTGGTGGGGAAAGGTTTGACGAACTAGCAAATGTTTATGTTTATCCGAGTTTTGAGCATGAGGAATTGAGTTATAGAGAGCTTTTGAATAATTTATCCCGTATTGATGGAGTGGATATTTTACATATTCAACATGAATACGGGATATTTGGGAGACATAATGGTATTGTTGAAGCAATTGAAGAAGCCAAAAAGGAAAAGTTGGTTAAGAAAGTAGTTATTACTATGCATACAGTTGATCATCCCTATACGCTGAGGAGTGGAACACTGGAGTTTCAGAGACAATTAAATAAATTCGATATAATAACAGTACATAGTCCTTTACAGGAATTTGAATTGATACAACAAGGAATAGAACCATCCAAAATTATTAAAATCCCACATGGAACATTTCTCAATCCTTATTTATGGATGCCTAGGTTCAAACTAGCAGAAGTTCTTGGCATCAAAGAAGAACAACTACTTGGCTTCATAATAGGCGTTCCTGGTTTTATTAGACAGGATAAGGGATTAGATCTATTAATTAAGGCTATTAAGCCCTTAATGACCGATAGCGATTATACTGTTATAGTCGCTGGAGAGGTAAGAGATCCTAATTTAAAGAAAGAAGTCGAGGAAATGGTTGAAAACGGCCCTAATTTATTGCTTATTGAAAGATACTTGTCCAATGAAGAGATCTTGAAACTTGTTGCCTTAGTTGATGCAGTGGTTTTACCCTATAGAGATAGACTAGCATCTTATTCTGTTTCTGGAATTCTCCATTTATCTATGGGTGGATTAAAACCAATAATTGGTACACGTGCACCAAGACTAATAGAGTTATATCAACATGCGCCATGCATGACTGTTCCAGTGAGGAACCCTAGCGAGCTTGCTAGGAAGATTAAGTGGTTAAGACAAAACTATGATGTTGCAATTGCTTATATGAGTCAAATGTATAGTTATGCTGTAAGAACAGAATGGCATAGAATAGCGAGAAGACACCTAGCAGTGTATGCTTACTTGTTAGGTATTGCAAGAACAGAGTTGGTGAGTGATTAAATATTGAGCGATCCAAGTGGATACTTTGCCGAAAAATATGTTGATGAACTAGATTATGCTCTTTCATACATTCATAGTATCGATGGATTCCTGGTAAAGCTTGGAACAATTGTTCATGAACTTGAAGATATATGTAAAGATAGTGAAGAATGTAATGTACACAGCATTATAAAAGAAATACTTATGCATCCCAAATTAAGAAAAAGTCTTTCGAGTTTCTCATGTTATACTGGAGAAATAGTTGAAATGATTAATTCTGATCCAAGACACAAGGTTTTAAGGAAATACGTGAACATATTAAAAGAATCCTTGGAGCAAATAGAGTGCGTCAAAAAGGGTAGAGGTGTTTCTGTACATACACCCGAGGCATTATGGGTTAAAGAAAGAAAGGAAAAAGAATATCATACCGA
>JAGHDU010000014.1 GCA_021159785.1 Staphylothermus sp.
ATATATCATATTGTATAAAAACATTAAACATATGAAAATACTATTCATATCTATCATAGTACTGAGTCTAGTTATTCCATTATATTTAGTATATCATAACGTATATACCCAACCTTCAGTTGATATTCAAACATTTCAAACATCAAAACCTCTCAAAATGTATGAGAAACAAAATATAATCATAACCGATATAATTAGACATAGGGCCCTTATCCATGTATCCAGCGATAATCCGTTTACTTTAGCATATATGGAGCTTGAAACTAACTCTTCAGCAAAGATAATAGCTTTTGGGACAATGAATTATACCGGGGTCTTGGAAGCAAATGCAGAAACAACGATTGTTATTGTACCCCTCAATTGTTCCGCAAAGGACTTTAAGTACGTTTATAGAAGAATCGAGTTCATTAAGAACTATGATTCCGTAAAACTCATAGAATATAGTTTCTTGCCAATTGCACCTCTTCTTGGTGTTCTATTCATAGTTTCATATTATAGGAAATTAATCCAGAAATCAACAAATATAAATAGCAAAATTGAATCTATACCTCAACAATCTGAAGTAAATGTTTCTGACTCAACTTCATGACAGAAAAGTACTTCGTGGAAATGTTTTTCAAACTCTTATTATCTCCCATAATCATAACTGTTATAAGTCTTGCATTAGCACGTTTTAGATTGTAGAGTACTAATTGTTCTGCTATTCTATCGACGCCATCGGTGATCAGTATAATATCACTCCTTCTATTAACATTACCAGCTCTTATATCATTACAAGCAGTCATTATCGCTTTAGAAATATCTGTTCCTCCACTTCCACGTACTTGGGCAATATAATCAATTAGTTTTAATACTTGACTGGCTTTGGGACGTTTTTCAACTTTAGCTAATGGATATGGTATGCTATTAAAGAACCTGAAATAATACTCTCTATGTTCTTTGACAGCTCTCATGTAGAGGCTTAGAGCAACAGCTTTAGCCCATGTCATTTTCATGCCATCCATAGAGCCCGACTTATCCAATAGTACATATAATGGGCCCTTTCCTTGACTGAGCTTTTTCTGATAAAGGAGTAGTCTGTTTTCAAGATATTTTATGTAGAATAATTCATCTGGTAAAGCTAGTATAGATGGAACTATTCTCTCTATATCTTTACCTAATTCATAACCAGTTAATTCGCCATGTTTGAATCTTTGTTTCTTTTCTGGTATGTTTATGCTCCATGGTTTTATGCCTCGTAAAATATCCAGTATTTTCTTAACCTCAATATTTCTCGCTAATCTTATTAGTTCGGGACCGTATTCTTCATAGGCTAGAACGCTAATACTGCCCGGCTGAGTACCCTCTATAAGGGTCTTTAGTTTCTTTGCATTTTCTACGTCTCTTAAAGTATTAGATATTGCTTTCTCTACATTTCTCTTAACAATTTGTTCATTAGATAATGTGCTAGTTTCTTCGCCTCGTCTCTTACTCGTAGAACTAGCCATCGATCTTGATTCTTCTTCAAGCTTTATAAGTTCCGAGATAAATATACTTGCTGCTATACTACTCATTAATCCATCTACAATTGTTCTACTACGGATATCATGAATAAAACTAGATCGCAGAAGATAATTTATTATATTATAGTCTTTTATTTTGTTTCTCGGGATTTCTTGTTTATCTTCAAGAATAGGCATAGGTAGATAGAAGGAATAGAAGATGTCTATTGCGAGATGAAGCGGTATTTTTAATTCCTTTTCAGCAATAAGCCTAGCTATTCTTAATACCTTTAATCCACGGTATCTTACAATAGGGTCCTCATAATTGATGTTTCTAAGAAGACCTTTTTCAACAAGGTTTTCTTTATATCTTTTGGTGAGCATGGATGCTACCTTTCGAGTTAAATCATGAATTTCCTCTTAACCATATCTATTACTTCGTTTATCTCAGCTAATACATCTAATGCCCTTTGCCTGACAATATCATCGCTTGTTTCTTCAGCTAGTCTTTTAATTCTCTCTTTAACAGCTTCAAAACTCCTTAAATAATCTACGAGTCTTGGATCAAAATCTGTTACTTTGGCTACGTAGTTCTTAGCTTCTCTAGCATTTGCTTGGATTTCTGCGAGTTCACGTAAATGTTTTTCAGTAGCCTTGATCTCGTCAAGTAAAACAGCATAGACTTGTTCCATTTCCTCGGAATCTCTAGGAGCTATATGTTTCAATACAAATAAGTCTTCTTCGGTAGCACGCATTCTCTTATTAAGAAGAGCTGATGCTGCTATAGCTTTTAAGGCTTTACCTTTCCTACGATCTGTTATGTGTATGCCTTGGTCCTCCAATATAGCGTATAATTTCAATAATTTTTCTTTAATAGGACTAAGATCTACTTCGAAAATCAGTTTGTTAAGCATTTTAACGTCATCCATGTTAAGTATAGGTTCGGCGTATTCATAGTATCCTGCTTCGATTTTCCAAGCCGCTTCTAATAATTCTGCCCATTTATCCTCGCTGACTGGTTTTACGAAATGTCTGTAGAGAAATCTATCGTAAAGGGCTTGTAATTCTGGTTCATCTGGTACATTATTGCTGGCAGCGATCATTGACCATAAAGGTACTTTTATCTCATTGTATCCATCATACAGGATTCTTTCATTCATAATTGTTAAAAACATGTTTAGTATGGCGGAATTTGCATTAAATATTTCATCGATGAATGCGATCTCTGCCTCAGGAAGCTTATTTTTAGTAATTCTGACGTACTTGCCTTGTTTCAAAGCTGTAATATCCAATGGGCCAAATAATTCATCTGGCTCTGTAAATTTTGTTAACAAATACTTGAAGAATCTTGCATTTATTAATTCTGCCGCCCTTCTTGCTAATGCTGATTTAGCTGTACCGGGTTCCCCAATCATAACTAGATGTTCTCCGGATACAATAGACAATGCTATTACTTTAGCTTCCTCTTCTCTACCCACGAATGGCTTTGCTAATTCGTTAACAAACTTATGCGCTTGGTTGAGTAATTTATTGAAACTTTGATCCATACTGTAAATACCTCAGCGTCCTCTAAGTACCAATTCATATAATGAATATAAAAGCCCTAATAAAGTAATTATTGATCAAAACAATAACACAGGTCAGCTGAGCAACTCCTCAGCATCATAATCAGCTGAAAACCGGGTTCTTCATCCCCTAAGTATAACAAATTGTAAATTAGATGTTATTTAAATATCTTTACAACAAGTCTCTAACTAGTTCTCCAGTGTATCTAATATCAATCAAGTGTTCTTCTAATAAATCCTTCAATCCTTTTTTCTTCCTTTTCATTAATAATTTTCCTGTAGCGATCATGGTTAAACCAATGCTTGTTGATATCATTGTTGGATCTGGTACCATTAGGAAAAAGCCACTTGCCTTTAGTAATTTTTCGCCACGTTCGTCAGGTCCCCCCATGAGAATTCTAGCAACACTTCTTATATCGTCGATGACGTTATCTATTTCATTCTTTTTCTTATTCTTTAGAATAAACACAACAAAACACCCTATAATTTCGTAATTGTCAATATTTTATGCGTCTGTCAACCAAATATTTGTGCGACCATATTAAAACAACAGGGGTTAATAATATTGAATCTCTACCAAAATATTCCTTCATTACCTGGAGAATACTTATTGATTTTAAAAGTTCATAAAGAAATGATGATTCGTACACATGGCAAAAGGAAATTCTCCTTGGACCCAGGTATCTATGTCTATATTGGTTCGGCACATGGATTGGGTGGTTTGAGATCCCGTATAATCCGACACATGAGAAAAAATAAGAAGATATTTTGGCATATCGATTACTTAACTACTAGCAATTATGTGAAAATTATAGGTTTAGTTACAATAATTAGTTTTAATAAAAATGTTGATTTTGAAAGCATGATAAGTAAACACATGCTTTCTCGTTTTAAACCTATTTTGGGTTTTGGATGTTCTGATAAAAAGAGAGATAAATCCCATCTATACTATTGTGGGAAAAACCTTTCGGAGTGTTTGAAAATAATCAAGGAAATTCTATCATTGATAAAACCATTAGCCCGGAATGTACAAACAATATTATTAACCCCTACCCGTATATAATGCCACATAATCCATAACTCGTAAAAAGGAGTCGAAACACGAAATGTACGTAAATTCGGAACAAGATAAACCCGAATCTAAACCTATAACACACATAATCGATCTAAAAGCAAACGAAGAAAACGTTCACATAAGAGGAAGAGTTCTAGAAACATCTCCTCCAAGAGTAATTCAGACAAGGAAAGGTCCTAGAACAATCAGTAACGCTATTATAGGAGACGAAACTGGTCGTGTACAAGCAACATTATGGGGTACAAAAGCAGGGAGTCTAGAAGAAGGTAAAGTAGTTGATATACAAGGTGCATGGACTACAAGTTATCGAGGCAAGGTACAGATTAATATTGGTAAATCAACACAAATAGCTGAAGTAAATGATAGTGATGTTCCTCAACCAGAAAACATTCCCGAAGACCAGCCTGAAGCACCCTACGAACCTAGACAGCGTAGACCAAGTGGTTTCAGAAGACAAGGATACTATAGACAAGGCAGAGGTATATATAGAAGAAAATAGATGAATAAGGTGTACACGTATGAGTGAAGAAAAAGATCAAAAGATAAAAGTTAACGAACTATTCCAGGAAATAAAAATACTAAAACCAACAAGGCAGGGAGTATTTCTAGGTGAAGAAGAAGAGAAATTCTACGTCGCCAAGTCAGAGGAAGAGGTATACGAATTATCAGCATTAGCGTATTATGTATGGTTACTGTGTGATGGCGAACATACGGTTGAGGAAATGGTTTCAAAAATGAGCCAAGATGTAAAAGTATCCGAGGAAGAAGTAATAGAACCTCTAGTAATAGCCCTTGATAGTCTATCACATGCCGGGTTAGTAAAATTCGTATAACGAACTTAGAGTGTGAATAATAGTATACGTAACCCATATATATTGTAATAATTGTTTTTAGTATAAATCATCCTTAAACAATGCATTGAAGATGACTATATTTCTAAATATAATGATGTACATTAAAACTGGTGGGATAAAAGTTAAAATATCCCTATTTTCTAGAAGAATTAAGAACAATAATAAAGGTAATATACATTATGTTAATTACTCTGTTCATAGGGAGTCCATAAAGTGGCATCATTCATTAGAGTATGGCCCGGAAGAAATAGGGGTAGAACTACAGAGTTTGATTTATCCAGCTTAATGTTTATTTTAGAGGCTTTCTTTGGTGGTTTCTATGTAGCTATTACTCGTGGTATAACTCCTATCTTCCTAGTTACAATTGGTTATGATGTTAAAGATTTAATGTTACTCAATGGACTAGGAAGTTTATTCGCATTATTACTCATTATAGTGATATATC
>JAGHDU010000232.1 GCA_021159785.1 Staphylothermus sp.
AAGTAGTATGGAGTCATTACTGTATGTACAGTTGGGTTCTTTGCATAAATTCTTGACTAAATCTATATCTCCAAGTCTTAAAGCAACTCCTAGGAGAGATAAAAAGTCATAGCTATATTCAGGTACAGTTGTATTGTTGCTCGGTTTAAAGTAGAAGACGAGTTTCTCGGAGTTCATGACCTCAATATTTAATGGATATAGTTCTTCATTTATCTTTATGAATACTATGTAACCACCGTAATAATATGCATAAAGGAAGACTTTGCATAAACTATCAGTACATTTGGATTCCCCAGTAAAGAACCTACACGCATTAATAACTGGATCCATATAGGGAAAATCAGATGGGATATTATGAACAACTCGATAATTGTTTTCACTAAGCAATATATTGAATCTATAGTTTAGAACAGGTAGGATAGAAATGCATTCATAGTTATCTATTCGTGATTTTCCAAGTACGATTACATACGGACAACTATATAGCACATCATATTTCCAATGTTTCATATCGATTGGAACGTTTGTTTCTGATCGTTTCACCAATGTTCACACTTTGTCCAAATTGTAGTCATATTAATTGTATCACCATGTCCCTTTTAAAAACTGAACGATAAAGTAAATCAACGAAGAACCCCGGTTGGGGGTGTGAAGTTATGTATCATGGCTTGTTCAAGATAATGAATATTGGATTAATAGCACTAATATTGTTATCAATAATATATGTACCATCAGCAACAATCGTAATTACTGCTGACAGAGAAAACCAAACTTCAAACGTTTTAGAGGACAATGACGGAGGGGACAATGCATCTAATGAAACAGAGAGTGAAGAAGATATAGGAATAGAGATAAATGCTAGGATACCGTATGATAGAGCAATTCAATTAGCTTATGACGTTAGAAATGTATCGTATCCAATCATAGAGTGGGGTATGAATCATAATGTAACAATAGCAGAAACAATACTAAGAGTTGGAGACAGCTTCCTAAATCGCTCAAAAAGCGAGGCAGCAATGAATAAAACACCTGCTGCAATACATGCAATGGTTGCAGCTATACATTATAGTCATGCACCAGTTATAGCCTATCCTGTATTGAGCACATCAATGAAACAGTATGCAGGGCAGCATAATTATACGTCTGAACTAATTACTGAATGCATCATTAACAAATCAAAAGAATTGAAGGAAGTACTACTACAAGCCGTAGGGAATTATACTAACCTAGGATATGAACTACCAGAGGGTTTTGAAGATGAAATAAGTATCATAGAACAACAAATTAATGAGGCGGAAGAACTGTTAGGAAATGGTAATGTGACTGAAGCACATAGACAGGCAATGAGAATATATCATGACTTAGTAGTATTATACGCTAAATTAATCAAGGCAGTATTTGCCGAGACAATAGGGATTAACTCTACCGAGCGAGTCACGCCTAACATATTAAGAGGGAAAGCACTGGGTAGAGAACTTAACTTTATACTAGATAAGTTACCAGAGCATGTTCGTGAAAAAGTAGTTGAAAAACTCAAGAATAAAGAACATGTACATTGGAAAGAGTTTATGGGAACAATATTAGAAGTAACAAACCAGTATAGGGAACAGATCAGAGAAAAGGTCATGGAAAGAATTGTAGGAATTATTTTCTCAGTAGTAATGAGAGCATCACAGCTACCAGGTGATACTGGAAAAGTTATTATGCAGTGGAGGTTGAAAAACCATTTAATGGATGCTCTAAGTCTTAGATCATATATAGTAGAATTAGTGAAGAATGTTACCAAGGAAAACGAGGATTTAACAGGTATAGAGTTACTCAAAGAGTGTCTTCGCGAACTTAGCGAAAAAATATCTTTAGAGATGGGAGTAGAGGTTGATCTGGAGCAAGTTTTGGATTCGATGATAAAAATGCATATTATACCCGGTAAGGGAAGAAGATAATTTTAGTTTTTCATTTAGTCTTCTTACTGTTTGATTTCTCATTTTGTATCAACAATTAGTTATAGATTATTCAGGGGTGGATAATAATGATCCAAGCACTCAATAATAGAGTATTGATGTTCATGTTGTTATCTTTGATAATGACTGCACTGATAATTATTCCAGTGTACTCAGTAGCAACTAATGAATTGGATATAGTGATAGTGTATGACCCAATGACAGATAGTGGCATAGTGGTATATAATTTGAAACTAGATACTGCACTCGATGAATTATCTACGATAAGGACACAATTGATAGGGGGAGAATATATCGATATAATTAGCGTAACTGATAACCAAGGCGAAGAATTACTTTACGAATATGATGAAACAACAAGAGAAATCGAGATCTTAGCAAATGATACAGACATGATAAGTATCACATATGAAATAAGTGGTTTATTCGAAGAAATAGGCGTTGGAGCATATATGGTATATATAGATCTCGCGTCATATAGTAACATAAGCATCAGGGTTGAAATTGATTTAATAGGAAAATACACTATATACTCCGAACCAAGCAATATAGAAGTTCAGCAAGATGAAGAATTAACAATTGTCATTCTCGATAACCCCCTACAATATGTATTAGTCGTTACCGAAACTTTGCCTACAGATATAGGTACAGAAACTACAACAACCACGGCAACTACAACGACTAGTCGAACCTCTACAGAAACCATAACCACTACATCATCGCCTATAACTACTGAAACAACTACTACGACTACAACTACTACAACGTCATCGACAGAAACGCCTACTGAAGAATTAACTCCGTCTACAATTATGCTAATCATAGCTGTTGTAGCATTATTGATAATAATCATTGGGGCCATCATTGCTAGGAAGAAATAAGAATAAATAATAGCATTTAGGTAGAAGGATTAACTATAACACATTATTAATAATTGTGAAAAATCTTAGTATTTTTTTGGTGAACAGAAGTGCGTATATGTATAAGTTCAACAATTATAGTGTTTTTTATGTTTCTATTCCTAACTATTAGTTCATTAGGTTTTGGAGAAGAAGCAGATTTGTTTCAAGATATTTCCATAAGTATTTTCTTTGATGTATCCGATAATATAGGGTATGTTGAAGAAAATATCAGTTTGAGTCAATTCGTTAGTGAACCATATGTGCTGGAAATACCCTTAATACCACTAGTTAAAAATGATAGCAAATATGCTATTCTTGATGTTAAATCAAATAACAATTCTCTTCTGTATAGTATAGATCAAGAGAAAAACATTCTAAGAGTCATAGCTAACAATACCTCAACCATTACGATAAACTATATGCTTTTCAATTATATCGATGAAGTTGGTGTAGGATTGTATACATTGTTTCTTGACTTGAGTAGCTATGCTGGGTTCAAAATCAATTTTGTAGTAGAGGTTACTTTTCCCAATACGTACAATGTAGAAGTTTATCCAGAAATAGACGTAAAAACAATTCATAGTGGAGAATACGTTACTATTCATATTTCTCAACCATATACATATACGTTCGTGATCACTGAAAAATCTCTTGAAGAAACAACTAGTTATGGACAAACGCCTACGGAGTCACAGACAAGTCCTTCCCAATCGTTTTTAGATAATCACTACATGTTATTGTTGATAATCATTCCAGTTGTAGGCATCTTATTATACCTATTATTGATGAGGAGAAAGCGGATACGCATAGAGGTAGAAACTGTTTCACCAACAGATCTTTTAAGTGATGAAACTACACGTGATATAATACTGGTGTTGGGAGAGTTCATTGAACAGGGCGTTAAACAAAGCGAATTAGTGAAGAAAACTGGTAAACCGAAGTCGACGATAAGTAGACGTGTAAATAGGTTAGCTAGAGAAGGTATAGTTGAAATTATTAGAAAGGGTAAATTCAATATTATCAGGCTTACACCAAAGGGTAAGCAACTCTATGAACAATTGGTAGAGGAGAGAAAAAATGAGTGAGCGTGTTGAACCCTTATACGCACACGGATACTTTTACATACATGAAACTGGTCTTGTAGATCAAGTCATCGTCTTTGACTATTGGGACCCGGATAGATACTATTGGAAATTATTATCTAAACCAACAATGCTTGAAGAAGAAAGACAAATGCTCGCAGAAAATATGCAATATTATCTTGATAAGGAAAAAGTTTTGATCAATGATGTGGAAGCCCCACCAAAGGTAATAGATGTCGAAATAGGTATTAGGGGCAAACCAGAACTACCCTATGTAGTCTTCTTAATAGAATTCAAGGGTGAATTAAGAAAAGGTCTCAATAAATACGAGAATATCTATGAAGAAGAAGAGGCTGAGTATGAATACATTGTCTTTTGGTTCCTCCCAGAGAATGCAAAAATTGTTAAAGCCGAGCTTGGTGTGCCCTATTTTGTTGAACCAAATGGTAGGGTATTATTCTTTAAAGTTAGGCCAGGAACAAGAGTTGGTGGTAGAGAAGCAATATACTTTAAGATAGAATAAATATTTCTCAGATAATCTTAGAATATGGATGCGGGAAATGATGAATGGGGACCTCCCATTACCTGGGAGGTCGTCTGAGAAGTGATGTGGG
>JAGHDU010000202.1 GCA_021159785.1 Staphylothermus sp.
GATCTACTTGGGTCTTGTGGTACATAACCGATTTTTCTGGCTAGTAATTTCTTCTTATTACCTTTAAGGTTATAGGGTTTCAAACCTAGGATTTTTACTTCTCCTTGTTCTGGTTTTAATAAGCCGAGGATTATTTTGATTAATGTTGTTTTACCTGCCCCACTCTCACCTATAATTGCTACTCTTTCTCCACGGTAGATAGTTAGACTAATATTCTTTAGGATTGGGGTGAATTTCCTAAATAGGGATTTTAATCCTTTAGCGACATAATAACCTGCTACTAGATCCTTAATTTCTATTACTGGTTCGTTATTCATGGTTCTCAACTCTCTCACTGTATAACCAACAAGCTACTCTGCGAGAACCTATATAAACAGGTCTTGGTTCTTCAACTTTGCAGATCTTCATCGCCTTAGGGCATCGTTTATTGAATTGACAACCCATGATATATTCTCCTGGCCGTGGTGGTTCGCCTAAATACGATACGAGTCTTTTCTTAACGCCCAACACTGGTACAGCATCTATCAACATCTTAGTGTATGGATGCATGGGTTTTTCAATTACTTCATTAATGTGTGCTTCTTCAACTATTTTTCCAGCATACATTACAGCTATTCGATCACATATACGAGTCGCTGACAATATATCGTGTGTTATCATGAGAATCGTTAAACCCATTTCATCTCTCAATCTTGATAGTAGTTTTAGTAATTGTAATCTAAGATTAGCATCTAGCGAAGACGTAGGCTCATCCGCAACTACTATCTTAGCACCAGTTGCCAATGCCAATGCAATCGCTGTCCTCTGTTGCATACCACCACTTAGTTCATGCGGATAACTATCCAGTACTTTTTCAGGATCTAATCCAACAATCTGTAATAATTCACGCGCCTTCTTGTATGAGTCTTTTCTATCTAATCCATATAGACTATTTAGAACATAGTAGAACTGATCACTTATAACAAGGTAAGGGCTTAAGGCTTTACCGGGGTTCTGGGGTATAAGAGTTATTAGTTTACCTCTTGTTTCTACATAATTTCTCGTATCTCCAACAATTACTTCCTTTCCCATAATCCTCAATGTACCCTTAGTGGTTGCATATGGTGGTAATATTCCCACTATCGCGTAACCAAGTGTTGATTTACCACATCCACTTTCTCCTACTAAACAGTAAACCTCGTTCTCTTTTACATTTATATCTACGCCCCGAACTACCCATAGTATGTTGTCTTCTTCATCCATGTACCCAATCCATAAGTTTTCAGTCTCTATTGCTAGAACCATAGTTTCCACCTATGCCTCATCTTCGGATCAAGTTCTTCCCGTAGATTGTCTCCTAGCAGGCTGAATCCCAGTGCTACTAGTAATATGAAGAATCCTGGTATGAGGCTTATCCATGGATAACTATATATGTAGTTGAATCCATTTTGTACAAGTACACCCCAGTCAGGATAATCAGGCGGTAGACCTAAGCCTAAGAAGTTTATCGCTGCTGCTTCTAGTAATACGCTTCCTGTATCAGTTATTGCCTGTACAATTACTGGGGTTAACGTATTTGGTAATATGTGGCGATAAATTATCTTGTAGCTAGGCAGTCCTGCTAGTTCCGCTAACGTTACATACTCCATTTCCCTTATACTACGTGCATATACGTATGCTATTCTAGCATACCATGACCACCATGTAATTATTAGGCTTATTATTACGACAAACAATCCACGGATACCAAAAGTATTTAAAGCTATAGCTATGATAATGGCTGGAAAAGCCATAAACAACTCCGTGAAATAGTTTAGGATCCTTTCAATTAACCCACGAGAATAAGCTGCAAGTACACCTACAATCAATCCAATAACCAAACTGACAACGACAACAATAGTTATTTGCATTAATGCATAACCAGCACCTACTAGCACTCGTGACAACATATCACGACCAACAAGATCTGTTCCAAACGGGTGCTCCCAACTTGGGGGCTGAGGCCCCCTCAACTGTGTCTCGGGACTAGCAATACCCCATCCTTCTTCCGGGTAGGGAGCTATAAATGGTCCCAAAATAGCCATTGTTATTGCAAATACAACTATGATAACTCCTATTCTAAACCCAATCCTGCGTCTCCAAGCTCTTTTAACGAGTGTTTTTAACTCTGCTATTCTGCTTGATCTCCTCAGCCTTGTCGGCACTACAGCTTCACCCTAGGATCAATTATTGCTTGGAGAATATCGGCTAATGTGTTCATCAGTATATAGAATATCGTAACAGTAACCATTAATCCGGTGATCAATGTATAATCGCTCTTACCTATAATACTAAAAGCAATACTGCCAAGACCTTCACGTCCAAATACAACTTCAACAATCATAGCGTCTATTAGGCTATAAGCGAAAGCTAGTCCCATAACTTGTGTTAGACTAGGAATAGCTCCTCTGAAAGCATATTTCCATATCACTATTTTTCTCTTAATACCCCAAGCAACAGCTACACGTACATAATCCTCATTCAGATTCTCTGCTATTAGTGCTCTCGATACCCTTAAGCCGAGACCTAATGGATACGTTGCTACAACGATAGCTGGGGGCAGTATTCTTAGGAATACATCGATAAATACAGCAAAGTTACCCTGAATCAAGGCATCTAATAAGTAGAAACCTGTTATAGGGTGAAAACCTGTTTGATACATAATATATGGATCTATTCTACCATAACCCGTAAAACCAATTGTCTCTGCAAGTAGTACTATTACTCCTATTCCTAGCCAAAAACTAGGTGCATTGGCAAGTATTATTGCAAGAGACTGCATTAATCCATCAAAGCGAGAACCCCTGCGTAGAGCAGATTCAACACCCAATAAAATACCTATACTAACACCAATAATGTATGAGACTACAAGTAACTCAAGTGTAGCCGTTAATCCTCTCCATATAATATCCACAACTGGTACTCTATACTCTATAGAAATACCCATGTTCCCACTAAGTATTTGGAGAGTATACTTCAGTATCTGGATCGGTAGTGGTTGATCCAGACCCAGTTCCTCGCGTGCTTTCTGAATAGCGTAAATTGCTTTTTCACCACGTGGATTTCCAGCCCATATTCTTGCAGGATCACCTGGAGCAGAGATTATGATTATATATGATAGAATAATGACTCCAATTATGATAAGTAATGACCAAAAAATACGTTTAACCAGATAGTTAAGACTGACTGGCAATTCTGCTAACCCTTAACCTCGACGTACTGGAAGAATATTACGAACATGTATAGCGGGTTTAGTGCTTCTTCTCTTAGTTCTATTCTTGGGTTGTAGACGTAGGGTTGTATTTCGTCCCATAGATTAATAGCGGGTACCTCGTAATAGATAATGTCTTGTGCTTTCGTATATAGCTTCAATGCATGCTCGTAATCAACTCCTTCTATTTCCCATGCTTCATCTATGAGGTTCTCAAATTCCTCGTTTTCGTATCCTGCCCAGTTCCATTCTTTTACATCACTGTGTAGTAAATTGTACAGGAAATCGTATGAGGATGGAATAGTTGGCCACCAGTCATTAATTATCATGTGTGGTGCGCTCTCAGGATCTTCCCATACCTTTGGTCCTACTTCTACCATGGTATCCCATGGTTTAGCTAGGATTTCAACTTCTATTCCGAATTCTTTCAATTCTCCTTTTAATATCTCGGCGAAGGCTACTTCGCGTTCGTAGGTGTTCTCTACCATTATTTCTACTTTGATGTTTTTGTTCAATAATCCTGCTTTTTCAAGTAGTTGTCTTGCAAGTGTCTTGTTGTACGTGTATGTATAGTTGCTGAGATGACCTGGGAAACCGTATGGTATTATTCCACTACCTGGTCTTCCAAAGCCTTTCAAAGCTATCTGAACAACACGATCCCATGGTATTGAATGTGCTATTGCTAAACGGAACTCTGTGATATTTGTTGGATACCTCTTTGTGTTGAACATTAATACAAAGTTGTGATAAGTTGTTTCGTTTCTTACACGATAGCCTTCCTTTATGAGATTCTTTATTTCTCCTAGTGGTATTTGTGTAGCAATATCTATTGCACCGCTCTTTAATCCATTTAATTGTGCTGTACTATCTGGCACGATCTTGATGATCACTATGTCTGGAGCATTGGGGTTATTTACTACTTTCCAGCCCCACCATTCTTCGAATTTTTCTAACCTAATCTCGGCTTCTGGGTTATAGTATGTGATCTTGTATGGTCCGCTACCAGCTTCATTACCTTGGTCAAACCAGTTTCTAAGAGCTGGATCTAAAGGATCGTTCACACCTGCATATTCAAGGACCTTGGGGCTGTAAATATAGGCACCATAACTTGCTGCTGCAATTAAATCTAATCTCATCGGTCTATCTAGAATAAACTGTACAGTATAATCATCGATAACTCTAATCTCCTTTACACCTTCCCATATATATCCAGGTCCTTCGCCGGTCTCAACATATGCTTTCAATGTTCTTTCGATACTGAATTTTACTGCTTTAGCAGTAACTGGTGTTCCATCATGAAACTTTGCATCCTTTCTCAAATGAAAAGTCCATATTGTTCCATTCTCATTTGACTCCCAGGACTCAGCAAGTGCTGGTATGAGTTCGTCTTTCTCGGGGTTATAGTATAAAAGAGGTTCATATATTGTCCCTAGTACTACAAGTCCTGTGTCGAATTCAAGAGATGGATCAATTCCTGTGATGGAGTCCTCATAGGCATACACTACTATCTTAAGGTTCTGTTCTGAACTCCGTAGCCAGTATTGATATGCTATCAGACCTATTGCGATCAGAACAATTATTA
>JAGHDU010000124.1 GCA_021159785.1 Staphylothermus sp.
ATACTATATTGTGATATACTTCTCAACTTCTTCACCATTTATCATTGTCCCACAATAATGACATTCTAGTACTATCTTATCACTCTTTAATACGTAGAATTTCGAAGTAACTGGTTCGTTTTGTTTCCTTGATATACATGTAGGATTCGGACATTTAATTAATCCAGTGACCACGTTAGGTAGTGAGACCTTGTATTTCTCAACTACTTCGTAATCTTTGATAACGTTGATTGTTGCTGTCGGAGCTATGAGTGCTATTAAGTTTAGTTCTTGTTTTGATAAGTATTTGTTTTCTATTTTTACTATATCTTTTCTTCCTAGCTTCTTGCTTTCAACATTCATTACTAAGGATATTCTATATCCTTCTGTACCCCGTAAACCTAGGACTTTAAGTACATTTAATGCTTTACCGGCTGGAATATGATCAATTACTATTCCGTTCTTGATTTTTGATACTATGAGGGTTTTCTCCATATATTTCACCTCCAAAGACCAAGTACTAGAAGTAATAATGCCATTCTAAGGGGAACTCCTAGACTGGCTTGTTGGAAGTAACCAGCATATTTGGTATTATCTATTCTTGGATCAATTTCGTCGATTTTTGGTAATGGGTGGAGTATTTTAAAGTTGTCTTTGACTTTCTTTAATATTTCTGGAGTTATTTTATATAGATTTTTTACTTTTTCATACTCTATAGGATCGGGGTATCTCTCTTTCTGAATTCTCGTAACATATAGTACGTCAAGTTCGTCGATGACTTCATCTAATCTACTGACTTCAGCAATTGGTAGATTCCTTTCCAGTATTTTTCTCTTAACTTCTTCTCTGAGGCGAAGTACTCCGGGAGATATTAGATATACTTTTCTTGGTTTGTATAATGTTAATCCATATAGTAGGCTTGCTATGGTTCTAGCGTATTTCAAATCGCCCAATATACCTATGGTTAACCCATCTATTTTTCCAAAGAAGTAACGTATAGTGTATAAATCTATCATTGCTTGGGTTGGATGTTCATGTCTACCGTCTCCTCCATTAATCACTGGTTTCTCAGCTATTTCAGCAGCAAATTTTGCTGTTCCCTCATACTTTGACCTAATTACTATTATATCACTATATGAATCAAACATTCTAATTGTATCAACATAGTTTTCTCCCTTAGCAAGACTTGTAGCTTGATCGCTTGCAAAAATTAGTGTCTTTCCACCTAACCTATATACTGCTGTCTGAAAGCTATACATAGTCCTTGTACTTGGCTCAAGGAATAGTAGAGCGGCTATCCTTCCATTAAGATAATCGAGACTGTGGTTCTTTCTTAGTAGTTCTCTAATTTCATCTGTCGCTTTGAATAATTGTTCTAAATCATTACGTGTATAATCAAGTATACTTATAACATCCCTAAAGGCGAAAGACATGTGCCCAGAATTACCTATGCTTGTATACCTTATTTAAAAATCTATCGGTTTTCTAGTTTCTTTTTCTCTATATTGTTCTATAAGAGCTAATTCCTCATCACTTAGTAGATTATTATGTCTCAAAGTCTCTATGATCTCATCTATGTTCAATACGGATAATAATTGCACTCCATATTTTCTTAAGCGTTGCGAAGCTCCCTCAAGTCGGTCAATCAATACTAATGCATAATTCACTAAACCACCTTCATTAACTATTGCTTTTACACCGTGTTCTAAGCTTCCACCAGTTGTTGCTACGTCATCCACTAATAATACTTTTTTACCTAATATGTTTCCTTCAACAAGTCTCCTTGTACCATGTTCTTTTGGTTTCTTCCTTATATACACTATTGGCTTATCGAGTAAGCATCCAAGGTATGATGCATGGACTATTCCCGCTGTTTCAATACCAGCAACAACATCGAATTCTACGTTCAAACTTTTTAACAGCTCTACAGCAAACGTCATAAATTTTTTATAAAGGTTGGGGTAACTAGGAAGACTTCTAAGATCCAAATAATATGGGCTAATTTTACCACTAGTTAATTTGAAAGTGCCTATTTTAAATAGTTCATTTTTATATAGCGATACAATTATTTCTTCAACGATTCTTTTCATTCCTCATCACCCTACTATGTATATCGTTTATTTCTTTGATTTCTGCTACAGGGTCATCTGAGTAAGTTATTAATCGACCTATAATCTCGTAATCTGCACCATACTGGATAGCTGTACCCGGTTTACCACCTTGAAAACCTATACCGGGAGAAAGAATTTTTGACTCAATCATATTTTTGTGTAGAAATTCTCTAGCTCTCTCAATCATCTCTGGCCTAGTAGCTGGTGCAACTAAGCCCCATGGTCTTATATTAGCTATAACTTCTTCAACTAGTGGAATTGTTTTATCAAGTATATCTATCGCTCCTGGATGACTCATTGTGTATATAAGTACTAGTTTAGAGCCTTTTTCCGTAAGATACTCTTTCAACTCCTTCAATGAGCCCTGCCTTCCTATAAAACTATGAGCTATAAAGGTGTTATAGCCCATTTCAATGAATGGTTCTACGGTCTTGATCATAATATGTGATATGTCTGCTAGTTTAAAATCTATAATCCATAGTTTTTCCCTGTTTATGTATTTGGATATTTCCTCGAACCCCTTTATGCCGTATCTTATTAGGAACGGTAAGCCAAGTTTGTACCCAGCAACATATTCTTGAGTTTTTGTTATAAACTCCTTATACCAATCTATAGGTTTATCTACTCTATCCAGAGCTACTATGATTCTACTCATTTATTGGTCGCCTCAACAACTTTTTTGACGAAATATAGATATACCGGTGATGGATTGAGTGGTCGACTCTTAAACTCAGGATGCGGTTGTGATCCAAAATAGAATACACGTGCTTTTTTCAGCTCTATGAATTCGGGGTATTTTTCACGACTCCACCCACTAATTTTTAGACCTGTTGATTCTAATAGGTCTATGTATTTTGGATTAACCTCATACCTATGTCTGTGTCTTTCATAAACTATTTTTCTACGATACATTTCCCACGCCATACTATTTTCCTCTATCAATATAGGATGAGCACCAAGTCTCATGGTCCCCCCGAGATGCTCTACGTTATACTGGCTAGGAAGTAAATCAACCACGGGGTGAGGTGTTGTTGGATCTAGTTCTGTACTATTTGCTTTATCTAGTCCAACAACATTTCTTGCATACTCTACAACCATTAACTGCATCCCAAAACATATCCCCAGAGTTGGGATCTCATTTTCTCTTAGATACTTAATTGCCGCTATTTTTCCTTCACTACCTCTTTTACCGAAGCCTGGTAGTATCACTGCTCCATCATAATCTTTAAGTTGATCTAAATCTATTTTACCACGTTCAATATCTGTTGCTTCAAACCATCCTAGTTTTATTCCAATATTGTTCCATGCTGCTGAGTGCTTAAGTGCTTCGACTATGCTTATATAACTATCATGTAATTTAGTATATTTTCCGATCATTGCTATACTAATAAACCTCTGTGGTGAAGTCAATTTATTAACGAATTCTTCCCATTTAGATAAGTTCGGTTCTCTGTATTCTAGCCCTAGCTTGGAAGCTATATATCTAGTATATCCTTTTGAGTGAAGAATTAATGGTACTCTATAAATAGTATCCACATCTGGATTACTGAATACTGCTTCTCTTGAAAGATTCGAATAGAGTGCAATTTTAACTCTATTTTCCTCTTCGAGTTCTCTAGATGATCTGACTATTATTATATCTGGTTGTATACCAATTCTCCTGAGCTCCTGTATACTGTGTTGTACTGGTTTTGTTTTTTGCTCACCTGTCGAGATTATTGGTGCTAATGCTACATGTATCGCCAGGGTATTATGTACTCCTTCTTCTATCCTCATTTGTCTAACAGCTTCGAGAAATGGTAGTCCTTCAATATCTCCTACAGTCCCTCCTATTTCTACTAGAACCATGTCTGCAGCTGACTCACGTGCTATTTCTCTTATTCTTTCCTTGATCTCGTTCGTTATATGAGGAATTATTTGGACACACTTACCGAGATATTCTCCTTTTCTTTCTTTCATTATAACACTATAATAGATCTGCCCAGTAGTTATATTATGTTTCTTAGTTAAATCTGTATTTAGGAATCTCTCGTAATGACCGATGTCTAGATCGGTTTCTCCTCCATCCTCTGTTACGAATACTTCTCCATGCATATATGGATTCATTGTTCCAGCATCAACATTAACGTAGGGATCTATTTTTATTGCTGTGACATTATATCCTATGGATTTGAGTAATAGACCTGTAGAAGCTGTTACAACGCCCTTACCGAGACCTGATAACACTCCACCAGTTATAAATATGTATTTGACCATTGCCCTGCCCAATCTTATTTATTCAACTCTCTAAAAAATTTTACATCTCAACATTTAAAGAATAATAATTAAATAACCCAAATTATTCATAACATATCATATGGAGGGCAACAATATTGAAATAGAGTATATTTCTTGGAAGCATCTTCATCTAGCTTTGATAATGTTAGTCAAAGATATGATCTCCACAAGATTTAGGCCTGATATAATATACGCAATTATAAAAGGTGGCTTGATACCAGCTAGGATACTATCAGATTTACTTGGAATAGATGAAATAGGCTTCATAGGAGTGAAGTTCTACAAAGGAATTAACACTCGTGATGCAAGACCAGAACTAACGTTACCGCCAACAATGAGTGTTAGAGACAAAAAGGTGCTCATCGTAGACGATGTAGTTGATAGTGGCAGAACATTACAACTAGTAATAGAAGAATTAACAAGATATGGTGCTAAGGAGATTAAGTCTCTAGCTATTTTTGTAAAACCATGGAGCCCAGTGTATCCTGATTACTTTTATAAAGAAACGAATAAATGGATAGTTTTTCCTTGGGAATTAGCTGAAACTAGTAAAGAGCTTAATTTGGGAAAAGATAGTCTCGGAGAAAGATTATGTCATCTATGAGAATCTAAAGAAATTGATTAAGTAATTTGTTCACTTTCTTTACTGACAACAGTTCTTCGTACATCAAATGAACTATGGAATTTACTATAAATGAGTACTGAATTATGGTTAGGAGTAAAGCGTATAGGACATATATTATGTCATCGAATATCATTAGAGAGAATGTATCCATAAGTTTCCATATGAAATAGTTTGGTTCTTTTATATGAACATGTGCCCACCAACTAGTTGGAAACATTATGGGCCAAAAACCTATTAGGAGAATTGTAGCTATACTGAAGATTCTGCACCTAATACATCCCTTCATCAATACAAATAATAATATTAAAAACGCTATTCCCGGAACCAAATACTGATGATTGACACGCCAATATGTTGTCTGAAAAACTATGTATGATAAGAGAGCTGGAATAAATGGTTCCTTTGTTTTCAAATAAACTACGAATAATAAAGTAAGTAATACAAGCGCAGGTACCCACCAGTAAGTTATAAGGTATAATGTATCTTTTCCACAACACACATTAATATAT
>JAGHDU010000188.1 GCA_021159785.1 Staphylothermus sp.
CAAATCTAAGATCTACTCCGTTCTCCCTTATTGTGTCATTGAACAATGGATTTATAACAAGTAAGCCCTTTTCTATATATACTTTTATATCCCAATCACTTAAGATCATTTTTGATAACCTCTTCCCAAGGATCTTTTTGTGCGTGTATTAGACATTGGGTAATTCCTTCGCGTGGAACTAATTCGGGGCATCGATTGATATTAAAGGAGCATGATCCCTTAATAAAATCTTCTAGACTACATGGCTCTGTTCTTATCCTATTTTCGTTTAATATGCATCGTGGTCCTGTATACCTGAATATATCAGGATGTATTTTCCGCAATATTTTCCATAAACTCCAAGCTATATATCTGATCTCCCATTGTGCATGACTACACATTCTTAGAGGAAGAAAACTTTCTACTAGTTCTCTTGCATTCATTGATATAAGAATACGAGTCTTTATTGCTTGTGGTAATACAAATCTTGCATCTTCGTAAGGAACTCCATTACTTAATAATTGATAATATTGAATTATGCTTGTTACTAGATGCCTAAGAAAAGAGGAATCTTTCTTGTTTAGTATTCCAGGTGGAATAATGAAGGCTTCACCGACTATATCTGCTAATTCCCAGAAATCAATTGTAGTATCTTGTAGTGTTTCTCGAAGAATATTAATGTATGTGTTATAGTTGTTTGGTTTCCATAATGTATTGTTTTTCTTTTCTTTGATTTTAGTGTATGCTTTTGCTATCATTGATCTTATGTATTTGTCATTATACCTTTGGCTTAATTGTGTATAACTAGCTATTCTATGTCTAACTAATTGGTGGCTTGCGACTCTACTACATGTTACTTCAAAGATGTATATACTGTGTTCAAGAGGTGAACCATGACCTCTTTTGATCAATTCCTTGATCCATACCCTTGTTTTTTCATTAGTCATTTTATTGTATATTTCTTCAAAATCTTTCGGAGATAATGTGAGTTTTCCTGCTGAAGCTATTATTCTTGGTGCATTCTCTATGTATTGGATTAGCTTAACACTTGGTTTGGTTTTTTCAATAACACTTAATAGCTCCATGGATATTACCCGAAGTATACATTTTCCTTTACATAGACTCTTTCTATACCTAATTCTTTTATTTTCTCCCGTAATGTAAACAATAATTCCTTGCCGGGATCGCAGTAGACTCTACACCATTCTATGTTGCGAGGTGTGGTTATGGGAGATCCTAATAACGGATTTAATACTATATAGAAGCTAGTTTTTTCGATGATCTTTATGACGTTATCTATAGTTGAGACAAGGGAGTTATAATCTATGTTTTTCGGAACAGGGACTCTAAGTTCTAGTGGAACGGTGTGTTCGGCCACTAATCTTAGTGATTTTAGAAATTGTTTCCACAAAGTACTCACTGCATTTTCTGGAAGACCGTAAAGGAGCTGTGGAGGGTACTTTAAATCCGTTGCTATGTGATCAACTATTTCTTCTTCAATAATCTTTTCAAGAGGCTTGTATAGTGTCATGTTTGTGTTAATGCTGATCTTGTAATTATGTTGTTTTAGGTATTTGAATAACGGTATTAAATCTCTCCATTGGACGAGAGGTTCTCCTCCTGTTACGTGTATATAATCTATTAGGGATTTTGCAGAATCAAGTTCTTCAAAGAGTAAGTCGATATCGAGTAAACGGCAGGTATCTCTTTTTATTTCAGCTAGGCGCCAATTGTGACAAAAAGGACACTTTAAATTACATCCGCATAACCATATAGTGAATGTAACTGCATTATATACATCAACCATGCTTATAGGTTTCCATCCACTACCCACTAGTTTTATAGATAAAGGTTTATTTCTCATTGGATTATTGTATACTGACGTATTGTGTCACCCGGTTTGACCTTAAATATTGCTGATAGGTATATAGAAGTTGTTCTAGTTAATAAAGAACGGAATCGTAACACTAAAAATAATAATTTTCACTTGTAGTGTTTCCTCGCCCAGAATTCTTTTCTTCTGAAGGGGTTCCAGTTCCTTAACGGTCTATAGTACCCTATGATCCTGCTCCATATCTCCACGTTTTCATTACCGCATACAGGACAGTTTCTATATAATCCCGTGAAGGTTTTTCCACATTTGGTACAATGAGTTATTGCAGGTGTGTAGCTCCAATAAACTAAGTCTGTCTGCATTAATCTCTTTGTTAGCTTGGCTAAAGCTTCTGGATCGGGTTCTTCTCCAAGGAAAATGTGCATCATAACGCCTCCAGTGAATGATTTCTGGACTTTTGATTCTATTTCAATTCTTTCCGGCAGATCTATTGATCCATAATACGGGGCTATGCTTGTTGAATAAATTGGGTTGCTAGGGTCGCTGAGGTATTCGATTAGTTCTGGGTATTTCTTTATATCTTTTAATGCTAGTTTTGCTGCAGCTGATTCTCCCGGTACTTCTTCGACATTCCAAGGTGTACCTGTTTCTTTCATCCATTTACGTGAATGTTCTACTGCATATTCTACCATTTTCTTCATTAAATCAGCGGCTCTTAACCAGTCTTTCCTAGAACCCTCAAACCAGAGTTTTGGTTCATGGAGGTAAATAGCGGCGGCTTCTGGAAGCCCTAATATGCCGATAGTATTAAAGTGTGATGCTGGAAATTCTTTCAAGTATTCCTTTATCATTGCATACATTCCAGGGTATCTGCTCATTAATGATAAGTATCTTTTCCTAAACCATTCCTCGCTCATTTTGACTAAGTATAAGACTTCTTCGTATATTTCCCAGAATCTAGTATCGTCACCTTTTGCTTCGAGAGCTATTCTTGGTAGATTCATTGTTGTTACATTTATGCTTCCAGTAACATCAGGCATTGCCCATAGTCCGCCAAATCTCTGTTTCTCTATTTGCTTGAGTGCTTCTTCTCTTTGTTCCTCAAGATCTTTCTTAAGACTGAAGTTTAGTCCAAGACTTTTAGGTCTACTGGTATATGCGTAGAGGAGCTCGTTCTTATCTATATTGATTCTACAGCACATCGAGAAGCTTGCATCAGGGTCAACTACTCTCGTATTAAGCCAGTAGAAACTACCACGGCGTGCAGCTGTCATAAAAATTGCCTCAAAGACTTCTGGTTCTTCCCAGATCATTTTTGCTGTTACCATTAGAGTAGGGATCGGAAAAGTGAAGGGTTGGCCATACGTATCGCCTTCGTATAATACCTCTGTCAGAGCCAGAATGAATGTCTTTGCTTCTTTATAGAAGTCTCCGAGAGGTGCTACTTTCTTACCATCATATATAGCATAGTCTCCTTCGAGCATTTTCTTTGGGGCATCTAATGTTGTTGTGAAGTTCGTGAAAGGTGTTTGCATACCTACACGAGTTGGGTAATTTAAGTTGAATAATAATCTCTGTATGTTTTGTTTAACTCGTTCGTAACTAAGAGAATCATTTCTAATGAATGGACCTGCGTACCATTCTACGCTTGAAAACGCTTGTGCTCCCGTGAAGTAATGTTGAAGAGTTATAAGGTAATTAGCAATATGATCTACATATGTATCAAAGTGACGTGCTGGTTTCGAAATTACTGTTGGCGTCTTTAATCCTTTCTCTAGGACTCTGGCTATACTATGTCCTGTACAATATGGTATATATAAGCTATAAGGTAACTTGTGTACATAAATATATCCATCGAGATGAGCCTTCAATATGGTTTTTGGCAGTAGGTCCAGTAGTGTTGAATTCATATAGTTCTCCAACAAATAACTAAAGAAGCCTGTGGGACCCATATATCTATTAGCATTTTCATTAATATCTAAATCATTCCATTTGGCATATTCTTCTAATGG
>JAGHDU010000051.1 GCA_021159785.1 Staphylothermus sp.
CCTTCATAGTAGCTACTGTAATTTATTATATCATAACACGTGTTTTTTATAAGGGTCAACCCCCTCAATCCTAAATCCCCTTAAGAGGGTAAGGTAATGTCTCTGATCGAATTATTAAAATTGGATCAACCGGGTAAAAGAGTGGTTCTACTTGGAAACTACGCTATAGCAAGAGGGGCTATAGAGGCAGGCGTCGACGTAGTTACAGGTTATCCAGGTACTCCTTCATCTGAGGCATTAGAGATCCTAGGAGCATTATCTAGAGAACTTGGATTTTACGCAGAACTTAGTGTTAATGAAAAAGTAGCTACGGAAGTAGCTGCAGGAGCAGCATTTGTTGGAATGAACTCCTTTGTAACAATGAAACATGTGGGTCTAAACGTTGCTGCAGATTTTCTGAACACTTTAAACCTCAGTGGTGTGGGGGAAGGATCTTATGTTATTTACGTTGCAGACGACGTGGGTGCTTGGGTTTCTCAAAACGAACAAGATACAAGAGTCTTTGCTAACTTCTTGCATATACCATGTCTTAGCGCATATAATCCACAGAATGCAAAAGAACTCGTGATAGAAGCCTTCAAGATATCCAAAGAGTTAAGCGTACCCGTTATATTAAGAACTACGGAGAGAGTAAGTCATGCATCTGGTGTAGTTACATTTGGAAAACTTCCCAAAAAAGAGAAACGAACATTTGAGTTTAAAAAGAATCTCGAACAATACTACCTAGGAGACGTATATGCTCAAAGACTCCATAAAGAACTTCATGAGAAGCTTGAGAAAATAAAGGAACTTGCAAGTAATAAGAAGTACCACGTTATTAACGAAGGAAATAGTGAAGTATTATTAATAGGTGATGGCGTTGCAATTATGTATGCTCTTGAAGCACTGAATAGACTAGGTCTCGCAGATAAAGTTAGCGTGCTTGGACTCACCATTGTCAATCCATTACCAGAGAAATTAATTGTTGATTATGCAGAGAAAGCTAAAGTTATAGGAATAGTAGAGGAGGTTGAACCATACCTAGAAAGAGAAGTTACAAGTATTCTCCATAGATATGGTATTAGCGATGTAAAAGTATATGGTAGATTCACAGGGCATTTACCATGGTATAACGAACTAGGAGTAGATAAGCTAGAGGAGTTCCTATTAGAAATACTTAAGGGAACCTCAGTAGAAGTTGATCGCTCTAAAGTCAAGAAACCTGACGAACATCTTCAAAAAATTGTGGAGAAAGCTAAAAAAACGGTAGCACCAAGATATTTGAACTTCTGTCCAGGATGCCCACACTTAGGAACATTCTATGCTCTTAAGAAAGCAATAATACTAGAGAGATTAAACATTAAGAAAGTTCCAGTTAACCTAGATATAGGATGTTATGGTTTAGCTCCCTTCTCAAATGTACGCTTGGGTGATACTAGTTTCTGTATGGGATCCGGTATCACGCTAACCCAGGGTATGAGTCTAGGAATAAGAGACGAAAAAGTCACACCAGTAGTAGGATTCATTGGGGATTCTACATTCTTCCATGCAGGAATGTCCGGCACTGCTAATGCGATATGGAATAACCATCCAGTACTGATAATTGTAGTAGATAATAGGACGACTGCCATGACGGGGCATCAACCACATCCCGGAGTAGAATACCGCTTGGATGGAACACCTACAAAATCATTAGATATAGCAAAAATAGTTAAATCCATGAATTATGAATTCGTAGAAGTTGTAGATCCGTATGATATTAACACTTCAGTTGATGTTATAAGGAAAGCTATTAGATATATTAAGGAAACAAATAAACCTGCCGTCGTTATTGCTAGGAGAGCTTGTGGTCTAATCGCACCAAAAGAAGAACCTTACAAAGTGGATCCCAGCAAGTGTACTGGATGTAGAACCTGTATAGTAACATTTGGTTGTCAAGCACTACAATGGAACAAAGAAACCAACAAAGTAGAAATAAGAGCAGAGCTATGCAGAGGATGTGGAATGTGTGCATATGTATGCCCATATAATGCTATAGGGAGGTGATAGAACTGTGCAGAAAGATTTACTAAATATTTTAATAACTGGAGTCGGCGGTCAAGGAAACGTAACCATGGCTAGAATTCTTGCCACAGCAGCAGCCTTTGCAGGATACGATGTCTTGGTAGGAGAACTATATGGATCTGCCCAGAGAGGCGGTTCTGTGACTAGTCATGTAAGAATAGGTAAGAAGGTATTAACACCGATGATTCCAAAACACTCTGCCGATGCTGTGATTGCTCTTGAGATGAACGAATCACTCAGAGTTATAGATTATATGAAGAAGGGTGTAACAATAGTTTTAAATGAGTATTCAATTTACCCACCGGAAGTTCTTAGAGGTGAAGCAGAGTATCCTAGCAAGGATGAAATAGTATCTATACTCGAAGATCTCACCGATAAAATATACATAGTACCAGCCACAAATATCGCCATAAAACAATTAGGTAATGTTATGGTAGGAAACACTATACTGCTAGGATTTTTCTTAAGCGTATTTGATACTGGCATAGAATATAAACACGTGGAGGAAGCATTAAGAG
>JAGHDU010000032.1 GCA_021159785.1 Staphylothermus sp.
CCCATAGCTATTCCTAGAAAAGACCCAGTAAGTGCAACAGCATCGTTTATTCCATCACCAATATAAGCTACACGCCTCCCTTCTACTTGTAATTTATGTATAAGCTCTGATTTCTGCTCGGGACTCAGTTCGGCATACACGTCATCTATACCAAGTTCCTTTGCTACAATACTAGCCGTTTCAAAATTGTCTCCCGTCAGAAGGATCGTTTTAGCTTTCATCCTGTTTTTAATATATTTAATTACATGAGGCGCCTCACTTCTAATCTTATCACCAACAACAATTAAGCCAGCAGGTTTTTCTCCAATATATACGTATATGACTGTCTTACCCGACATTCTGTATTTTGATGCTTGCTTTTCCAATTCTCTAGGTATTTTAGCTCCCAAGTCATTTAGTAGTTTATCAGATCCAATAACTATCTTTATTCCATCAACTATACCAATAACGCCTTTTCCAGGGACATGTTCATAAGACTTAGGATCCAGTATCTTGACGTTGTTTTTACGACAGAAATTCATTATAGTTTTTCCTATAATATGCTCGCTTCTCGATTCGATGCTGCATACCAATTGTAAGAACTTATTCAATTCTATCTCATCATATAATATAATCTTCTCTACAACGGGTTCACCCACTGTGAGCGTGCCGGTCTTATCGAAACCAACTGTATCGATAGATAGGATTTTCTCAAAAACTCTACTGTCCCTAATGAGTAGTCCTAACTTAGTTGCTTTGCTAACTGCTATAGATATAACTAGTGGTATAGCAATTCCTAATGGACAAGGACATGTGATTACAAGCACAGAAGCAGCAAACATAACAGCTAATCCTGGGTTTGATGGTTCAACTGTTAACCAATAAACAAGAGTTAATATGCTTATACATATGACTACCCAAGTCATTGCACCCACGATTTTATCAGCTAGTCTTTGGATCCTGGGTTTTGATAATTGAGCCCTTTTAACAGACTCAATTATATGTGCTAACGAGGTATCTTCTCCTACGCGTGTGACTTTTATTCTTAAGAAACCTTGTTTGAGCATGGTTCCAGCAAGAACTGGGTCTCTCCTCTTACTGGATTTCTTAACGGGGACTGGCTCTCCCGTAAAAGTTGATTCATCAACCCACCCTTCTCCATCAATAACTATACCATCAACTACTATTCTCTCACCAGCCTTTACTTCAACAATATCACCTACCCTTACCTCCTCTGGTTCAAGAATCGATACTTCCCCGTTTCTAACAACTCTTACTTTACTTCTCTGCAGTTCCATGAGTTTCTTTATAGCTTCTCCAGCCTTTGATCTTAGTCTTGACTCTATATATTCTCCCATAGATACAAATCCGAGTACTCCAGCAGAGGCCTCGAAATAAGCTTGTGCACCAGGAAATAATCCCATCATTACTGCGATGCTGTAAATATATGTTGTAGTAGTGGAGAGAGCAATTAATGAATCCATAACTGGCGCCAAAAGCAGTAATGCTCTATAACCCTTTGAAATAAGATCAATGTTTAACAATATAACTATCGAAGAAATAATGAAACCTAGAGAATCACTTATAGGCCACAGGGGATGCTTTAAACCTATGAGATTAATACCATAGTATATTACCAGGAACAACCCTAGTATGAACGAGATAATTTTCCTATAAAGTACGCGCGTACTTTTTTGTTCTTCTAGTACTTCAAGTCTTTTTAGATGCTCCTTAGAGATCTTTTCAGCTTTAAAACCTAGATTACTTAGTATTTTTTCAACATCTTTCTCAGTAATACTATAGGGGTTAATTATAACTCGAATAATTCCCGAGACATGGGATACATAACACCTAATCACACCAGTTTTCTTTTTCAAATACTCTTCTATAATCTCATAGTTATCAGCATTTTTTATGATGAAAATAATTTCCCTCTTTACAACATCATAACCAGCTTTGCGTATAGCTTCGACTATGTCTTTTGTTGAAACATGTTCTGAATCATATGTAACTATGGCTTCATTTGTTGTAGAATCTATTCTAAAATCTATGAGTTGCTCTAATTTACTCAATGATCTTCTTATTGCTAAAACACAGCTTGGACAATCGACTCCTATAAGTTTAAACTTCTCCTTCACGATCAAATTGATCACCTAAATTCATTGATGTTTCCAGTCGTATTCCAGCACTATATTCATACGGTAACGAATTATGCATTCATAATGCAATGTGAAAAGATTCTCTGTTGAGATATGAGGCTGCTCCACATATATGGGCCCAGCCACATTATTTACATGAGTTATAGAAATTAACTTGGTCTTCTCATCCATAGTATTATCTAATTCTTTTATTTTCGAGTAGCTGTTATCATTTACATTTATTGCGTGGATATTAACGCCTTCAAGTTCAGTTAATTTATACCATGGCAATAGATCGCTATAATGAATCATGAACGTTAGTACTATTTCATTGCCTCTACCTAGGTTGCAGGGAGCCAAAGAATATACAGCTATATTTATTGCATCAGAAGTGTTTTTGACAAGAGTTACTTCATCTGTTTCAGCATTAACGAAGCGGGAAACAGTTTCATGGTCCTCTTTATACATCTCACTAGCCATCATACTTAGATAGCGAATCCCCCTATGAATGTTAGCATTATAACTACTATAATATTTCATAACAGCTTCTATGACTTGATATGGCTTCTGACTAGTTGCAGTATTATCGGAGTAAATTATAGGTTTCCCGTTCTTACAGCATCTAAATATGGGAAAACTTTCTCCGCTCATGTGTGGGTCCAACATGTTGTTAATCTCAGAATAAAAAAGTGGGATAGAAGCTAATAAATGCTTATTTCTAGAACATATGATCTCATAAATCTCGATTTTACAGACAAAAATAAAAGGAGAAAAATATTGATTAGAACGTATTATCACGTAAGAAAGATTAATGGAGGCTATTATTTAAATAAAAAGGAATACCATGATTTACAAGCAGAGAAGCAAACTAGGCTAAAGAGTATCATGTATAGTTTTTTTGAGAAAGTTCTATCTTGAGCTTAGTTATCATTGCTCTGTCTATGAGGTATATGTCTTGTTTTTCTTCTAGGTATAGTTCTAGTGCTTCACGTATATTTTCTAGAGCCTCATCAACAGTTCTTCCCTGACTAGATACACCACTAGTAGGCTCATAAACCACATACCACTTGCCCTCACGCCAAACAAACACAGTAATCTCTACTTCACCGCTCAAAATATACACCTTAATATCCAAATTGATATTGATCGCTTTAAATTTTTCAGTCGTTCATGGATTTTATGTTTCAGTCAAGTAGGGGTAGTATTACTTGGTCTATTCGCCTTTAATGAAGACTGAAAATCATAGTCTCTATGGGCGGGACTTGTACCTATATATTAGAACCGTGAAGAGTAAGGGTAAGAAGTACCGTTATCTTGTTATCGAGGAGTATCTCGATAGTGGTAAGCGTAAGACGCTTCTAAGTATTCCTGTGGAACAAGCTATTGAAAAATTGTTAATGGTGCGGGGGGTGGGATTTGAACCCACGCAGGCCTACGCCACCGGGTCCTCAACCCGGCCCCTTTGGCCAGGCTCGGGCACCCCCGCTTCTCAAGGGGCTCGTATATTTGTATTTTGGTTATGGAGGTTTAAAGGTTTTCTAGTATGTTCTCTATAGTTATTAATCGGTGTTGGGCTATGTATTCGTATAAACAAATTGATCCTAGTGAGTATCGTGTATTGCATCCTAGACCAGCTTATCTCATTGTGTCTAGGAATGGTAGTGGTAGATTGAATGTTATGGCTGCTTCTTGGGTTTCTCCTGTTAGTGAGGAGCCGCCATTGATAATTGTTGCTATTGGTAGGGGGTCTTTGACTAGAGAATATATTCTTGAGACAAAGGAGTTTACTATAAACATTGTTGGTGAAGAACATCTTAACCTAACCTTTAAGGCAGGAACAGTTTCTGGCCGTAGTGTTGATAAGTGGAAGATGCTTGGATTAGAAGAGTTACCTTCTAAGTATATAAGTGTACCGGGGATAAAGGGTTCTTATGGCTTTATTGAATGTGTTCTAAACAAGGTTGTTGAAGCAGGGGAATGTGACTTATTATTCTGTGAGCCCAAGGCTATTCATGTCCGCGAAGACCTCTACACTAGGTATGGTTGGGATTTGAAGAAAGCAAAGATATTACTCCATATTGGGGGAAGAGCATTCACAATACCAGGCAAGCTATTACTCGCTGAAAAGAAGTGATGCGACAAACCTTTATTTCGTAAGTAGTGATTAAATATGTGGTGAAACCATTGCCTAAAGTTAAAGTAAAACTGGTCTCTTGGGAAGAGATAGTTGATTGGGCATGGAATCTCGCCAAGATAATAAAGAAGGATGGTTATAAACCAGATGTTATTGTAGCACTTGCTAGAGGAGGCTATGTCCCCGGACGTCTCTTATGTGATTTCCTAGATGTTGAGAACTTATTAAGTATTCAGAGCCAGCACTGGACAGAAGCAGCTAAGGCTGAGGAGAGAGCTATTATTAAGTTTCCATACAAAGTAGACCTAAGCAACTACACCGTCCTCGTAGTAGATGACATAGTAGATACTGGTGATACTCTCAAGCTTGCTAGAGACTATGTAGCAGAACACTGGAATCCAAAACAACTCAAAACAGCAGCACTACAATGGATAAGCCCTGTAGCAAAATTCAAGCCAGACTACTACTACATAGAGGTAACGGACTGGACATGGTTCCAATATCCATGGACAAGACTAGAAGATACTTATCAGTTCATAAAGAGAATAGTCACAGAAACATATAAGGAGACTGGTAAGAAGGAGTGGACCTATGAGGAAATGGTAGAGACTTTCAAGGAATGGTATGGCATAGATGTTGGTGATAGATACTACAAAGACGCACTAGAGATACTCATCGAGAAAAAGATACTGGAATACAATGAAGAGACAAAGAAATACATCTATATAGCAGGGTGAAGCAGTGATGCTCGTAGAGCCTCCAGTAAAAGCAGAGATCGCTGTAATAGGAGGCAGTGGAATATATAACATTCCGGGACTAGAGAACATCAGAGAATACAAGATCTACACACCATACGGAGCACCAAGCGATAACGTAATTGTAGGAGAACTAAATGGTAGAACAATAACCTTCCTACCACGTCACGGCAGGGGACACAAATACCCACCTCATAGAGTCAATTATAGAGCAAACATATGGGCTTTGAAAAGCATAGGTGTTAAATGGATAATAGCATTCTCAGCCGTTGGTAGTCTTAGAGAAGACTATAAACCAGGAGACTTCGTAGTCCCCGACCAATTCATAGATATGACCAAAGGAATAAGACCAATGACATTCTTCGAGGGAGGAGTAGTAGCACATGTGAGCATGGCTGATCCCTTCTGTGAACACCTTAGAAGAATAATACTTGAAGCAACCAGAGAAGTACCGGAGATAAGAATACATGATAAAGGAGCCTATATATGTATAGAGGGACCACGTTTCTCAACGAGAGCAGAGAGTAGAATATGGAAAGATGTATTCAAAGCAGATATTATAGGAATGACCCTGGTACCAGAAATAAATCTTGCATGCGAAGCACAGATATGTTATGCTACAGTGGCTATGGTTACAGACTATGATGTATGGGCCGAGAAACCCGTGACAGCTGAAGAAGTCATAAAAACAATGAATGAAAACATAGAAAAAGCTAAAAAGCTACTGCCGAGAATTATCGAGAAGATACCGGAGAAACCCAAGGAGGAGCTCTGTAGTTGTTGCAAAAGCTTAGAGACAGCACTAATGTAGAATCATACGTGAAGAGAATAGAGAAACTCGAAAAAGAATCAAGGAATCTCTCTGAAAAAATACTTGGTTTCTTACAAGAAAAAGAAAACGATATAATAATAACTTATCATAGACAGGGGTATTTACCAGCTTCTATTCTATATTGGTTCACCGTGGTTATGGATCAAGAATCACGAGTAATATTTAATGAAGCAAACACTATCTCTTATTACACTGTTGTTTATAGGAATCCAAGTAAACTCATATTCTTCACAACGAATCCTGTCTCAAGCTCTACGATAAACCTGCTTCAAGCATCCCAGCTCACAGGTAATAAGATATTATTTATCTCGCCGAAACCTACACAACCACACTTGCTGGATATGTTGTCAAAGTATGATCCGGTATATATAAGCATAAGTGATGAACTAGAGGCTTCACTATTAATGGCTATGGCGGCTTATCATGCTGCATCAAAGCATTATAGGACGAGAATGGGGAGGAGAGGAGAGAGGCTATATAAGCATTCAGAAGAAGGGTTCACACCAATAGTTAATGAACTAATAAGGATTTACTTGGAGAAACTCGAGAAAATAATCAATGAAAACGAAGTTATAGTAACCTCTAGTAAAATGCTGGAGCCTTCAGCAACATATTTCGTGGAAACGCTGAGGAGGCTTAATATAAAATCACATTATGAGAAACCAGAAGAAGTAATCGGCCCGTGTAGCTTATTATTGCTTGGGACAACTGTGGAAGAGTATTTCATAAGGGAGATTCTCTTCAAATACAGAATGATGAATATACAATTAAACGATATAGTTATGAACACTGATCCCCTTGAAGCACAGCTCTATATAGCACTTCTAGCATTGTACTTGATCCATAGCAAAAGCTAAAATAAAGAAGAAGGATTATGAAAACAATAGCATTACATAGGTGACGCTATTGATTACGGAAAGAGTGCTTCATTCAGCAAAGGCTATGGGATTAATACTGTTTCTTGTAACAGTATCGATAGCATATATAGTATATGATTTTACACAAACAAACATAATATACGGAACAATAGTAGTAGCAATACTTCTAGGATATATAGCTTACTATGCACACATACATAGTAGCCCCAAAGAAGTATTAGCAGTAACAACTCTTACAACTATAGCGATTATTGCAGGGCTAATAATAGGAATAGCTCTAAACGGATATAGATCGTTCGGTGCAACACTTTATGCTTCAACTCTCTCAGTATCCTTACTAGTACTGTTATACCTTATTAGCAGGTCATACAGATAATTCATGCCGGGAAATGATGTAAAATGAAGATACTGCTCATACACTATAGAACTAATCCTCCGTGGAGTGTTGAAGAACTTATTAAAGCATGTAATTTTCTTGGCTACCGGTACGAATACTTAAAGATCGGAGAACTAGACTCCATAATATCTAACAATGAAATCATAGTGAAACACCATGCAAACAAAATAAGTGGTGAAGGAGCAGTAGTTAGAGGTTTGGGCTTAAAACTTGGAATAGATTTATTCATGAAGAGAATAGGAGTACTTGAAGCACTAGAACAATCAATGCCTGTAATAAACTCTCCTAAAAGCATAACTTATACACGAGATAAGTGGAGAAGTCTCCTACGATTAGCTAGACATGGAATACCGGTTCCACCAACGATGATCACTGAGAATCCATTCTCAGCAAAAAGGTTTCTCGAGGAACATAGAAAAGCAGTATTCAAACCATTAATGGGTAGCTTGGGACTGGGTTCAACACTCATAAATGATCCAGATATAGCCTTTCATGTAACACGTAGCTTAATCAATGTAAACATTCCGAGCTACTATCAATCCTATCTAGAGAAACCCGGATACGATATAAGAGTATTCATAGTAGGCGACCGTGTAATAGGTGCTATGAAGAGAAAGAGCGTGCATTGGAAAACAAATATTGCACAAGGAGCCATAGGCGAAAACCTAAATATACAAGATTATCCAGAACTCGAAGAACTCAGTATAAAATCAACAAAAATACTAGGACTTGACTATGCGGGAGTAGATATTGTTTATGACAAGAATACAGAGAAATACTATGTCATAGAAGTAAATGCGTTTCCCCAATGGAAGGGATTAAAACAAGCAACAGGTGTTGACCCAGCAATACATATTATAAAACACTTAATGGATAAGATAAAACGATGATGAATAGCAAACCATCAGAGCCAAAGACAAGGGCTGTGAAGACGAGCTCTCACACTGAACACTATTTTATCATAACACTATGAGCTAAGAGCGTAATAGCATATGAGACACTGGGCGAGAGAAAGGTTTCTAAGAAAATAGCATCAAATAATCTATTCCCACCTAGAACATAGACCTTGCCCTCAATAATTTTAATATTGAAAATATCGAGACCAATAACTGATGAAAAACACCCGATAAGAGGACCGAATATAAATGAGTAAACAAGGGAAAGCTCATTTCTCAAGACGATCACTGAGACAGCCCCACTAATGAATAGGAGTGGAACTATTAAATCTAAGAGGATAATACCGTGAGGAGGACTTCTAATAGAATTAAGGTAATTCACAATAGTGGCTAGAAATAATGCTATGAGGAAATCAAACCAAACCTCCATGAATAAGTTTAAGTTTCTAACCAGAATCTCTAATGAAAAAATCAGAGGCAACAAGAAACCAGCTAGATCTACCCCAATACTTTTACTAATCCTAATAACAGCACCTTTACGCTCGGAAAAAACAGCTATAAGCATAATGAGAAAGGATTCCAAGAAAGCATACACAGTTGCTACTTGGCTATAAAGCAACACTACAAAAACATTTATGAATACAACAAATATCAGCAGGACTTTCGTAAAAACCAATAGAGGCGGTACTTTCAAATTTATAGACACCATTTTCTTTTATTTGTGTACTCACATAATAAG
>JAGHDU010000130.1 GCA_021159785.1 Staphylothermus sp.
ATTCGAGAATCAAAATAGAGATAACAATAATTTTACTATTACTTCTCATGATAAGCCTCACCACGCAAACCTATGCTATTTTTAGAAAAACCTATTCAATCGCTCGTAGTGGAACATTATATGTTATTGAATTAAACATAATCATTAATAAAATGGATGATTACGGGGTTTTTACAACATACATCAAGCCCGAAGGTGTATATGCTTACGGAATCATGATAATAAAAGATCCCAACTATGAGCATCCAATAGCATACATTATGGCAGGTGCACAGAACCAATGGTTCCACTATACTAATATAACTGACAATAGATTATATCTGAGAATATTCATTGATTTCAATTCCTCAAAAATACTAGTTATAGATGAGGATTGTAAAACAAAAGAATACAAAATCAACGATAAACCCATGATAAAACAATTATATATTGCAAGCTTTAACGTAACAGGAAAGACACATCCCCAACCAGATATAAGTATAAATAAACTCCGCTTATATGTATCTAACCACACAATAAATGAATTAATTAACAACATTTGTGCCCCAAAACTAGGTTTAGGAAAACCTGTCCTAGATATTTCTCATACACAGACAGAGACAACAACCACAACAACTAGCCAAACCTCTACAGAAACCACAACTACTACACAAAAAACCACAACGACTACATCAATACAACAAACTATACCAAACGAGTTTTTCTTAGCAATTCTAGTAATAGGAGTAATTCTTATTGGAGTATTGCTACTAACACGGAAGAAGCGGTCACCCGGTCCGTGAACCAATCATCCCATAAACATGTTGGGTCAGCTAGTAGAGGCCCCGTTCATCCCTTTCTAAAATATAGTTTAACAATACTTTTAGATGTATCGCAAAATACACTGTTTAGACTATAGGCTTACCATATTTCTCCATAATAGGCTCTACTCTAACCATTGCTTTTCCAGCCAATATATTTCTCAATACATACTCTGCTTTTCTACGAGAAAGGACTTGGTTATTGTTTCCACAGTAAGGACTATATATACATCTAGGACACCCATCTTCACAATCACACTTAGCAAGTATTTCATAGGCTATTTCCTCTGCTTTTTCAAATCTTTCAAACAGTAATCTTGATAACCCAGAGCCTCCAGGAGCGGCATCATATATTACTATATCACCGCTCGGATAACTTATTCCACCCATTTCTCCTAGAGCTGCTCCACATACTGGTCTTGCAGCAGATATTAATGCATGCTCTATTGCGTGGAAAGCTTCAGCGTTACTTATATAGTCCCAATCAGTTACCTCAGGGTATTTAAGTAGCAATGCCTTTGTAGCATAGCTATAAGTTATTGGTTGATCAAACCATTTTTTGGCACCAGTTTTTTCACCTTCCCAATAGTTTCTGGTAACGTAACCTTCAACAGAGATCTGTAGTTTTACCCATGCATACGATAATGGTATTCCACGAATGCTTGTTCTTGAAGCCAATATATAGTAATCCACGACATCAACGCTGTACAGAGGTCTTGTATAGAATGGTGTGTCGTCAGGTAATCTTTTAACATATGCTATCTTTTTCTCAACATCTATGCCTACGCTTCTATATACTCTTCTATTTACTAGATATACAGCCTCAGGATGAAGATCAAGAACAGCTTGTGGTAGTTCTCTATAAGCTATTAAATCTCCAGTATCGGCATCATATATACCCACCTGTGGACCTGAGCCACGAATACTCATATACTGTTGTAGAAACAACTTCCTAGCTATTCGGTAATTAGGATAAAGATATGCTCCAATCCATACAGCTAGTTTTTCATTAACTAGATCATTAGCTAGTTTAAGCCAAATACCTCTTAGTTCATTTCTCTTAATTCTACCTTGTTGTAAAAGGAGGGCGAGTAAATGAACTTTAACTACTTCCTCATTATCAGGCTCCATATAGAGCGGTGGTAATTCTTGTTCATAGAATCTTCTAGGATTCCTCTCATAATATGCATCTATTGGATCGTCGGCTAGTACCATGAAAACATATCCTTTCCTACCTCTCCGACCCGCTCTACCAGCTCTCTGTAAATACTTTGCATAACTTGGTGGCGGAGAAGCCATTATCACAGCATCCAAGTAACCTATATCAATCCCGAGCTCGAGAGTGGGTGTCGCAATCACTCCGCTGATCTCACCCATTCGCAGTTTTGTCTCGACAAGTTTTCTTTCGTCAGCAGGCAATCCTGCACGATGAACCATTACTTCTACTCCATAGCTCCTCCAAGCTATTCTAGCTATTAATTCAGCCATTTGCTGGCTGTCAGTAAATACGAGAAACCTAAGACCGAGTCTGGATAAAACAGCTACTAATGCCGCTGTAATTGACCATCTACTCAGTCTTCCTGCAGAAACCATTACGTGATACGCTATACCTCTTCTCCTAATAGGTCCTTCTACAACTTTTACGTCTACATCAAATAGTGTTTCAACATATTCCTTCGGATTACCTATAGTCGCACTTGAACCAATAAATAAAGGAATATCTTTTCCTCTGAACTTCTTTATCCTTTCCACAATACATTTGACATGTGCACCAAAAACACCTTCATACACATGTAGTTCATCAAAAACAATATATTTTACACTCCTCAAAAACCTCTTAATCGCGGGGCTCAGTACAAGTCCCACATGTATCATATCGGGGTTAGAAACAAGTATATCGGGTGGACTCGAAGAAATCCTTTGTCTAACCTTTCTAGGTGTATCACCATCATATACAGCTGAGGAGAAAACACCAAATCCGAAATAATCATTTATTCTCTGCAATTGATCCCGTGCCAGAGCCTTGGTTGGATATAGGAGCAACGCACTAGGTTTAGGTGGTCTGGAACGATAGATCTCATGCAATATTGGTAAAAGAAATGCCTCTGTCTTACCAGTTCCTGTACCAGCAGTGATAATTGTGTTGAAACCATCGAGAATGCTCTTAAAAGCTTCCCATTGAAACTTATATAGTCTATTAATACCTCTCATCCTAAGAGTTTCTTTCAATGGTTCGGGGAGATCTAATTCATCAATAAAAGGACCGGGCTCTGGTTCACCTGTTTCTTCTTTATAAACATTTATTATACCGACTTCTCTAGACTTTATCAATTCTCTTAAATAATCATCAACAGACAATATTACAGGTTCCCTAATAATCTTCAAGGGTCTTCCTCATCAAGACATTCTTCAGCAAATATTACTGAATTATAAATCAAGGATAACAAAACAAGACATGGATAACCGATACATCAGATTTTAAAATTTAATCTCCATTACTTGAGAGTCATTTCTTTGATCTTTCTCTCTGATTTACTCAATTTCTTCCATAGCTTATAATGTTCTTCGCATAGATAAACTACACCAGGTCTTCGCGGGGGATGTGCATGATAAACAGTTAGTTTGAGTCCTTGTTTTTCTTCAAGGATCTTAGCATCTATATAGCTGAGTTCATGAACAGACTCGTTATTACACCCTTCTACACTACATAGTTTTTTAGCCATTATCTCACCCAATAATACCATATATCTAGGCTACAATATAACGTGATTGGCTAGTAAATAAGATCTATATTTCTTCAATGATTCTCCTAACTATTCCATACACAGCTCTATATGCATCTCTAGAAGGTCTCTTTCCTGATTCTCCGATCACTGCTAGTAATGCATTAACAGACAATACTCTTACATGTTTTTGACAGGGTTCAACACCATATCTACGCAACAAGATCCCCAATAGAGCCAATATGTGTTTACATAATTGATATCTATCAAAAACAAGCTTCACTTCAGCCTCAGCAGCAAGTTTCCTATTAACAATTCTTAGTCCTCTATACGCATATACTACATTCCATAAAGCATCCGGACTATTCAATAGATAATGATACTCTGGTTTTTAGTTGCTTGGAGTACTTGATGTCACTCTGGCTCTATGATTACGATTACTTTCGCTCTCCTTCCATGGTATTGCTTGAGTTTTTCCTGGTACTGCTTGGGTGGATATATTACGTAGCGGTTTCCAGCAAACTTGATTATCTTTGCCTCAAAATTATAGACGGCACTCATACTCACACCCAAGTGATAAATGTTCACAAGACCTTATAAATCAGTCTGCATATCTTTATCATTAGTGGCTGGGGGATGAGGGTAAAAGTAACCGCTAAGGTAAGGGCGGTTACCCCTGATCTCCAGCCTCTATTCTTTTTCCTGAAAGCCTATCGTGACTTAACGCAGTACGTTATAGATGAGGTATGGAAACTAAACCACATACCATCGATGAAGGAGCTTCACTGCAGGTTCTACAAGTTATTGAGGAGGCAGGGTTTTAGAGCACATTATTGTCACAAGATAGAGCGTAGGGCTAGGGAAGTGGTTAGAGCAACTAAGAGGAACAAAGGCTCGAAACCTATTCTGAGGAAGCTAACAGCTAGGCTAGACCAATGGGACTATAGGCTAGACTTAAACAGTAAAGCGATGAGAATAGCTATTCTTAATGGCGGGTGGATTGAGTTGAAGCTACAATGGTATAGCTACCTAGATAAATACTTTAATAAAAAGTAGAAGCTGAAGGAAATACTCGTTAGCTACAAGAACGATGAGGTGTGGGTTTACCTCATCTTTGAGAAAGGAGTAACAATGATGAAGCCGAATACAGTAATGGGTGTTGATATTAACTTCGACAACATAACCTATACAATAGTTGACACTAATGAGAACCTGGTTTCCATGGGAACCATACCGTTTAATGGGTTGAAGAGA
>JAGHDU010000153.1 GCA_021159785.1 Staphylothermus sp.
ATTTATTAAGTGATACCAGCAAGCTCTTATTAGCAACGATCATGGTTCTAGGCGCAGGTTTCGGTTCGACAGGTGGAGGTATTAAACAGTTAAGAATAGTTATCATCGGTAAAACGATTATATACTATATCAAGAAACAATTACTGCCCAAAGATGCTGTATTATCTTTAAAGATAAGCGGTAAACAACTAAGCTGGGATGAAGTATTGTTCTCATTTATATTGTTGACAGTATATATTTTGGTTCTCTTGATATCAACAATCATTATATCTGCTCAAGGTTATCCTCTTCAAGATAGTTTGTTTGAAGCAGCTTCGGCACTTGCAACAACAGGTTTAAGCACAGGATTATCTAGTCATACACTACCATTATTAGTCAAAATAGTGCTTATAATAGATATGTGGTTTGGACGTGTAGAGATAATACCTTACTTGATCTTATTTGGTAAATTATTCAGAATAGGTGCTAGACATTGAGAATAATAATCGCTGGCGGTGGAGATATAGGCGTTGAATTAGCAGACGCGCTGATAAAGGAAAAACATGATGTTGTATTAATCGAGGCTGATCCTAAAAGAGCAGATGAACTTGCACAACAACTCGATTGTTTAGTGATAAATGGTAATGCCGCTCATCCCCAAGTCCTCGAAGAAGCTGGTATTAAGGAAGCAGATGTAGTCTTAGCCTTGACGAACAACGATAGGGATAATATAATAATATCCATTCTAGCAAAACTTGCTGGAGTTAAGAAAACAATAGTTAAGATCGAAGATCCATATTATAATGATCTTTTACTTTACCTAGGAATAACCGATATCATTAATACCAGTAGACTAATATCAGCACAAGCATTATCTATGCTAAGAGGATTTAACCTCCTTAATCTCTCCTTAATGATTAGAGGTAATATAAGATTCTACTTCTATAGAGTACCCAAAGAACTTGAGGGTAAGAAAATAACCAGTATAAAATATGATAAAGAAAAAGCTCGAATACTTCTTGTATACAGGGATAAAGACGCATTATTCCCTGAAGAGGACCTCGTATTGAAAGAGAATGACAATATATTGTTTGCTGTACGTGCTGATTACCTCGAAAAATTGATCAAGGAGTTGCAACCATGAATCCAGTTCTTATTGTGACTTGTAGAGCAGGTAGCGAAGATTGGTGTGAAGAAGAAATAGGGAATGTTTTGTTCCCTCATGATCCAGAATTAAAGGTTGTTAAAACAAAGTATCCTGGTCTATTAATTGTTTATTCTAAACTGGATCCATTAAAAGCTTATACTATATCATTGAGTTCCGAATATGGGTTCGTTGAGAAAATAATACCTGTCCAAATACATGATAAATTCAATATAGATGCTTTAGATAAAATCTTGAATATTGTCGGTTACGGGGAGAAACTCAAAGTAAAACTTAGAGTAAGAGGTAGGAGAGGATTAAGCACAATTATATGGAAGAAAATTATGGACTTGTTGAAACGTAAAAATTCTAAACATGATCCAAGCTCAAACATCTGTTTGTACGTGGAAGTTATCGATGATTATTTCTATGTTGGTAGAGTTAAGTGTTAAACTATTTTGGTTTCATTTTATAAGGATAATTTAATTAATAGAATAATAGTGTATAGTTGACTGAAAGTTTGGGTTTGGTGTTTACAATGATTGATGACAAAATATCCACTTGGAAAATAATTGAAGAAGAACTCAGTAGGCCAACGATATTTAAGAGTAGGGAAAGTTTAACCCCTGAATATATTCCTGAAACTCTTCCCCACAGAGAAAAAGAGATCAAAGCTCTTGTGTCTGCCTTTAAGCATCTAATAACCAGTCCTGGAAGCATTTCTCAACGTGTATTAATCATAGGAGGCGTTGGTACTGGAAAAACCGTTACTGCACGTGTTTTTGGTAGAGATTTTACGCGTATTGCTCGTTTGAGAGGTTATAATATAAAGTATGTTCATGTAAACTGTCATAGGAATAGAACGCTATATAACGTCGTGGCTGAAATCGCTAAACAATTAGAGATACCACTGCCTTCAAGAGGGTTATCTGTTAAGGAGATGTATGATGCTGTACTCGGTTATCTAGAAGATAATGATATTTATGCCATTGTTACTCTCGATGAATTTCATTACTTCGCAAGTATTGCGGGTAGTGATGCTGTTTACTTCATTGTTAGAACATATGATGATGTAGAGACCAGTATTAAGAGGCTCAACTTCATATTCATATCGTTAGATACTTCTAAGTTATCTCTTCTCGATAGCTCCACTGAAAGCTATTTATTAAGGCACATGATCAAGTTAAAGCCTTATACTTCCAAAGAACTCTTCGATATTCTCAAATATAGGGCTTCACAAGCATTCTATGAAGGCGTGGTTGATGACGAAGTTCTAAGATTTATTGCAGAATATGAAGGAAGCGATAGAGGTGGTGGAGGAAACGCTAGACATGCAATAGAAATTCTCTTGCTAGCTGGTGACATTGCCGATAGCGAGGGCAGTACAAAGATCAGTTTGGAACATGTAAGGAAAGCTATAATGAAGACATCTCGCGAAATAATAAATGTTTCAGAATCAATCCTTTACAGTCCATTACATGAACTGATACTATTGTGGGCCATTATTAGGTTATTGAGACGAACTGGTAAACCATATGTTAAAATGGGCGAAGTTGAAAAAGAATACGAAGTTCTATGTGAGGTTCTTGGTGAAGAACCTCGGAGACATACACAAGTCTATGAATATGTTATGAATTTAAAGAAAGCAGGTGTTATTGATGCTAGAACAAGTGGTAAGGGTTTACGTGGAAGAACTACTTTGATAAGTATACATTACGGTCCCTTAGACTTATTCGAAAAACATGTAGAGGATCTTGTTTATAGGAAGCTCGGGGTAACTAAGAAATGAGTAGTTCAAAGGAACAAATACTTGAGGTTTTAGAAAAGTATGGTGAACTTAACATAAGCAAACTTGCAAGAATCACTGGGTTACATTATAGAGTATTAATTAAGAGATTGAAAGAGTTAGTTGAAGAAGGTCTTGTTGAAGAAAGAAGATTTGGTAGGCTTAGATTATTTAGGATTAGGAAATAATTACTTCTTGTACTTTTTATAATACGCTATAACTTCATTAGCTTTAGGACCTGCTAACCACTTAATCATTTCCTCTGTTAACTCGTAGCCAAGAGCTATTTTGGCAGCATACTGGGGATTGTTTGTAAATATTATCTTGAGGAAGGGTATTATGTCCCTCTTCACGGTGGTTTTACTTGTTAATAGTCTTGGTGCTAAGGCCATAGCTATACCTTCTCTAATTTCTCTACTTCTCTTAGTCTGTGCTAAGAGTTGCAACCTTTTAGGTGATCTGAATATTTTCCATTTATATTTGTATATTCTCCTAGCAAATGCTACTCCTGGCCCCATCATATCAAATACATAGCTTAATAGATCCCATGATCCGCTTTTCCTTATTCTACCCATATATACATCTGCTCTACTTAATGCATCGAACGCTCTTGCTAGTTCCTCCGGATCTTCATAATAAGTCGGTATGTGTTCATTAATCCAGATCATCATTGTTTCATAGTCAATATTTGTTTGTGTTACCGCTGCTTTTGCTTGCCAAATGTATTTTGCATTAAATAATTTCTGGAGTGCCTCAAATGGTGCATATTCTCTATATCTATAAGCTGATAGTTCTCTTACCAATGTGATCGTTACTCTTCCATAACCCTCAGCTATTGCTTGTAGATCGTTGATAGCGCTTCTTAAGTCTCCCTCGCTTCTTTTAGCAATTTCTTTTAAGGCATTTTCTTCGCATTCTAATCGTTCTGCTTGACAGATTCTTTTGAGTACAAGTATAACATCTCTTTCGCTTAATCTCTTAAACGCTATCATTAGCGAAGCGTCTCTTAGAGGTTTTAGTTTTTGATCCCAAGGATCGTTTGCGGTCATTACTACTGGATATCTAGTTATTTCCAAGAGGTGTAATATAGCATCTATTGCACCACGATCAGCTGTTCCACTTATACCATCAACTTCGTCTAAGAGAATTATTTTTCCTCTAGCGAATAAGCTACGCATAGTAGCAGCTACTTTTGCTATTCTTTCGATATCTTGTTTTCTTCTAAAATCACTGGCATTCATTTCTACTACTTCTAGTTTATACTCGTTTGCAGCTGCTTCTACTAGGCTTGTTTTACCACAACCAGCTGGTCCATATAGAAGTGCAACTTTCTTTAATGGTTTTCCTTTGAGCCATGATTCAAGCCATTGAATGAATTGCTTTTTTGCAGACTCTTGATTAACAACATCAGCTATCTTTTTTGGTCTATATTTTATGATCCAAGGTATTTTACGGGTCAATTCTATTTACCTTTCTTTAAGACTTTAGTTTTTTGCCTATAAAGGCCAATCTGGCTAGAAAGGCATTTAATTGGATCTCGTCGTCTGCGCCTTCTACTAATCTGAACTGTATTTCTCCTGCGAGATCGGCTATCATTATTTTGTATTCATCCGGTATCTTTATGTTTTGACTAAATATTTCTCTATGGATTTGTTTAACTACATCTAGTCCGCTGAGTCCATAGTTTATCATTAATTCTCTTAGTTTATCTCTTGCTTCGTTGAAATTACCTGCTAGTGCTAGTTGGATCATTTGTCTAATTTCTCTTGGATGTGCGAGACCTACTACTTTGTAAACGCTTTCTACAGTTACTTTTCCGAGCGCTGCAGCGGCTTGGAGAATGTTTATTGCTCTTCTCATGTCTCCTTCGCTTAATTCGTGAATTGCTTCGAGTGCCTCGATATCATATTCTACTTTCTCTTGTTCAGCTATCCACTTAAGTCTTGAGACAACGTCTTCTTTTTTGAGTGGTGTGAATCTAAAGACTGCACATCTACTCTGTATTGGTTCTATGATTTTGCTTGGATAGTTAGCTATAAGTATGAATCTTGTTGATGCAGTGTACATTTCCATTAATCTACGGAGTGCTTGTTGCGCGTCTGCCGTCATGTTGTCTGCTTCGTCAAGTAGTACTATCTTGAAAGGAATATTTGCTGCAACCCTTGTTCTAGCAAATTCCTTAACCTTACTACGTATAACATCTATACCGCGCTCGTCGGAGTTATGTAATAGAATAGGTACTTCTCCCGCAAAGAACATGTTATTCTCTGGTATACTTAGATCATACACATAGTCGTTATAGTCAATTATTCTTACATTCCTGACTTTGAGTACATGTATATCCGAATTAGTTAGTAGATATAGTTTTTCATACTGTCTTCTATGTTCGGGACTTAGTTTTGTTTTATCGACGCTTTCCAAGATCTGTTTTAG
>JAGHDU010000089.1 GCA_021159785.1 Staphylothermus sp.
GAACAGTATCAAAGACTCTACGAAATACTAATATCATCTAATATATCGAATATTTGGTTAGCTATAGGTAACCATGATGTGGAAGTATTTTACGAAGCTATACAATACTGGAAACAATACATTGGCCCAGAATACTACTACATAGAAGATATACCTGGGTGGAGAATAGTCATCTTAAACTCAGAAACAAGACTGAGTCTACATTGGAGAAAACAACTAGATGAAACATTATCAAATATAACCAACCGATCAGCAATACTAGTATTCCACAGACCAGCATTCCCAGACGTAGATCATAACTTGGATAGTGAGAGAAGAAGCATATTAATGAATGCTATAAAGAACTACGATCACGTAAAACTAGTACTTCAAGGACACTGGCATGGATGGGCTAAACTAATCAAAGACAACATCACATGGATCATAACGGGTGGAGCAGGCGCGCCTCTCTATAGTCACCCAGAACAAGTGATAAGTAAAGACCTAGAAATCATTACAAGAAAATACCATTACACAATAACAATACTGTATCCTAATCAAACATTCAAAATCATACCAGTTTTATTGAATCCAGAGCCAAGTATTTCTATTACAAAGTTAAATGAAACAGCATACAAGATAACTAATAATGCTCACGACATCTATTGGAACAAAACAAAACTACCAATAAGATTAAAACACAGTACCGATGTAAACAATATCTACATACAATTATTGGTAGAACCTGGATCAACAATAGTGAATGTCGTAGACAATGGATATCAATACATTTTATCAGCCAATACCAGTGATTGGTACGTATATTTATACAACAAAACAAATCCTGATTATTCAAAAGTATTCCTACCAGAGAATAACTGCATTATCATAACATATAGAGAAAAACCGACGTCAACAACTACAACCACCACAGCAGTGACGGAAACGTCAGCAACTACTACTCCAAAAACAAGTATCTCAACAACTACAACAACCGAAACGACAACTACATCACAAACAACAGTTCAAACAAGCGAAATACCAATCGGTACAGTAGCGCTTGGAATTATAGGAATTCTGCTCATAGTAGTGATTATAATGTTAATGAAGAAGAAGTAGTTTTTGAAAAACCCTTTTATGCTCCCCATTTTAATGGCTTATTCATTAAGTTTAATACAATTTTTATTAAATCAACTCCTCTTATTCTATGAAGTCCACCTAACATACATGAATATTCATCATATTTCCTAACATGGTCTCTCCTAACGCCGGGCCCAGCTATTGCTATTGGTACAGAGTCTCCTGAATGGTCTCTCACAGTACACGGTGTTGAATGGTCGGCCGCTAGAGCGTAAATGGTATTTTCTAATGGTATCTTTTCAAGGAGTTTTCCAAGCATCTCATCTATTCTTTCGATTATCTTTACTTTACCCCATGGATCATTATCATGTCCTGCGATATCTGGACCCTTAATATGTATGTACAAGATATCATATCCTTTATCCCATGCTTCTAATGCAGTCCTAAGAATCGAGTCTAGATCGGTATCTAATCTTGCAGTCGACCCCTCTGGTATAATGCCCTCTAATCCTAGTATTCTAGCAGCGCCAATTACAGTAGCTTCCTCAGCAACGACGAAACCTTTTACACCAAATTTATGCGTGAAGGGAACCAGATCTTTTGGAACCATGCCAGCTCCACGTGTAATGATTATATTCCCTGGTAGTAGCCCCTCTTTGATTCTCTCATTGTTTATTGGATGGTCTTTGAGTACCTGATAAGTTCTTTTGATGACTTCATTAACTATCCTTGCGGTCTTCTTTGCTTCATCAGTATTGTCAAGAGGCTTTACTTCTTTGATTGGGTTTCCTTCCATAGCTGTCCCTGGATCGCTATCACTTATTCTTGGGGATAGGTCTTTTCCTCTTAGGACAAGTACTACTCTATGCTCTGTTGCTGGGTAGAATTCTATCTTGACCCCATCAATTTCTTTTATTTCTTCGTTTAGTGTTCTTACTAGTTCTCTTACATATTCCCCTTTAATTCTTCCAGCCCTTCTATCAATAACTATGAGTTCTCCATTTCTTTCCTCAACTGTTGCTATATTACATCTAATGGCTATATCTCCAGGGCGTAGTTTTACACCTATGCCTGCTGCTTCTAAAGGGCCTCTTCCTGGATAATATTTGTAGGGTTCGTATCCGAAAAGTGCTATATGTCCAGTGTCTGTTCCTGGCCTAACACCTGGTTCTATTGGATCCATTAACCCTGTTATTCCTTCAGATGCTATGTAGTCCATATTGGGTTTGTTAGCTATTTCGAGTGGTGTATGGTTTTTTAGTTCTGGTACAGGTCTATCTCCTACTCCATCTTGGATGAGTATGATTGCTCTGTATGTTTGTTTTGGTTTCCATTTTGGCATCTCTGTTTGTCCACCTATTTCTTCTTTCTCTTTTTGAATCTCTCGATTGCTCTTTTCGTTATCTCTTTAATTCCTTCCTCAATATCTGTACCTCCTACTGTTACTGGTATGTTCCAGACATATACTACTTCTTTACCCATTGATAGAGCCATTCTTGTAGCTACATCTACGGCAGCAGCTTTCAGCTCTGTTACTAGTACATCTGCTTTTGGTAGTAATTCTTCGAGATCTTTTCTTAGTTTAGGTCTGTTGCTTAGCCATCTTGTGTATCCTACAACTTCTGCTCCATATTTCTCCTCTATATATGGAATAATTGCCTTCTCTAAAGCTTCTTCTGGTGCCACTGAGGCGTATACTATTTTCTTACCCTTGATATCTCCCAGAGGCTTTGGACGAAGGACTACTTCTGAGATCATTGCCTCAGGGTTGAGTTCTTTGATTAGTCCTCTGAGCCTTTCTACTTTGTCTCTATTATATTCTTCAGCCATGGTTATGACTACGAGTTCTGAGATCTTTACACGATATGGTCCGAAGAAGTTGCTAACGTGTTCTGGTGGAGTTAATGCACTTACTACTAGTTCTGTAGCATCAGTATATACTGCCGGTACTGTTGTACCGCTACCCTCGACTATGATGAAGTCTACAGGTAGTGTATTAGCGTATTTGACTGCATCTACTTCTGTTGAATAGAATGGTTTACCTACCATTCCTCCTCCGCATCTTCTCGCACCAACTGCTATTATTCCAGCCATTAGTGCTTCTTCGTAGTAATCTGAAGCAGCGTGTTTCCCTTTATCTGCTTCGCTCAGTAGAAATTCGGGTGTTAATTTTAGTCTGTCTCCAAAGAGTGCTGTTGGTTTCTCGGGTCCACCTCTAGCTGCTTTTACTACGCATGGTTTTCTACCCATTTGTTTCAGAACATATGCTGTGTACATTGATATGGCTGTTTTACCCACTCTCTTGCCTAAACCAATACATTTTAGTGATGGATGTTCCGCTACATCCTGGAAATCTATTGGTTTGAACTCGAAATCTGCTCCAATATATTTCACTCCTACAGCCATTAGTGCTGATGCTATCATGAATCTCCTTTCATAGTCTACAACTGGTTCGTCACTCATATCTATGGCTACGTCTACATTGTATTTCTTCGCGGTTTCTACGATCTCCTTAATGGGCGGGACTTGGTGACCAATAATTACTGGTATATCTAGTGCCTTTTTCACATCTTCTGGTGTACCTATTTTCTCTGTACCACCAAGGAATACTGTTGCTACTAGTTCATATTCTGGATATTTTTCTCTTACATAATTTAATGCTCCTTTTAATACGGGGATGTAGTGTTCTCCATCTATTAGAGCCATTGCTCTTAATTTATTCATAGATTTTCACCTCCTAATCCAAATACATGGAATCATGGAAGCACAGGTTATGAGTACAGGAAAACTAATGAGATTAGATCTTCACGAGGACACCGTGGTTTATCAAGACATACACTTTTTCTCCTTCCTTGTAAATGGTTCTTGCTTTATCCTGAACTCTTATTTTCTGTCCATCTACATCGACTAAGTAGTCAACAATATCTCCGAGAAACGTTGACCTAACAATCTTCCCAGGTGCAGTGTTTGGTCTTTCCTCTTTGAACAGATCAATGTCCGTTGGTCTAACAATAAGTATAGTCTTACCTTCCTCCTTGAGGGGAGGCGCTACTCTTAATGTGATTCTTCCACCAAATAATGTAACCAAGTATTCATTATCTTTTTTCTCTAATGAATCGTATTCTATGAAGTTTGCTAATCCAATAAAGTTTGCTACAAAGGAGTCTATAGGGCGTTTATATACCTCGTATGGAGTTCCTACTTGGTGTATTTTGCCTTTATTCATTACTGCTATTCTATCCGACATAGCCATTGCTTCTGCTTGATCATGAGTTACATAAACAACTGTAATTCCTAGTCTCTTTTGTAGGGCTCTTATCTCGAATCTCATTTCTTCCCTTAGTTTAGCATCTAGGTTACTTAGTGGCTCGTCAAGTAATAGTACTTCTGGCTCCATTACAAGCGCTCTTGCAAGTGCTACTCTTTGTTGTTGTCCACCACTAAGTTGGTGAGGATAGCGTTTCTCCATACCAGACAGTTTTACTAGCTCTAATACCTTCTTCACTCTTTTCTCTATTTCCTCGCGTGGCACCTTCTTGATCTTGAGTGGATAAGCAACATTGTCAAATACTGTCATGTGGGGCCAAACTGCATAGTTTTGGAATACCATGCCTATGTTTCTCTTCTCTGGGGGCACGAAGATCTTCTTGGCGGGGGATGATACAAGCCTATCTCCTAGATATATCTCTCCGTCACTAGGTATCTCCAGCCCAGCAATCATTCTAAGTGTAGTTGTTTTACCACAACCAGAAGGACCGAGCAGAGTCATAAATTCCTTATCCTTGATCTCTAGATTTATATGGTCTACAGCGGCTACCTTCCCGAAGATTTTTGTTAAGTTAACCAGTCTTATGTTAACCATTTTTCTTTACACCCCCATGAAGCATGTATATGGAAGTTATAATCCTCTAGCACCCAGACGTCCAGTTATTTTATTTATAAGGAAGTTTGCAACCATGATTACAATTGCTACAAGGAATGCTAGAGCGAATGCCCAGTTGTACTGTCCTTCCTCCATTAAGTTATAAGTTGTTACACCTATTGTTGGATTATTTGGTGGATATAGGAGTATAGATACTGTTAGTTCTCCCAGAGTTGGCATGAATACTAGTATCCATGAGGCTATTAATCCGTATTTAAGAAGTGGCATTACTATGTCTTTCATCGCTCTTAGCCAATTTGCTCCACACATTCTTGCAGCTTCTTCGAGGCTCGGGTCTATTTGCATTAAAGATCCTACGATTGTTCTAACACCATATGATAAGTACCTTACAAAGTATGCTAATAGAAGTATCCATATTGTATTGAATATAGGAGTCTTGATGAAAGCCAATATTATGGCTATTGCTACCACGGTACCTGGTAGTGCATATGGTACCGATGAAAGCCAGTCAAGAAACATTCTTCCCTTAACATTTGTCTTAACTATTATGTAAGCCAACAAGGCACCATAGAGTGTCACTATGGTTGCAGCTGATGTTGCAAGGAACAAGCTAGTCCTTATGGCAGTTGTAGTGTCTGGATTAACAAACAATACTTCATATAAGTTTTCAATAGTCCAACTATTAGGGTCAAGTGGGTTTAGTCTTATTCCTTTCAGGAATGCACTTATTGTAATTGATGTCAGTGGAATAATTGCTGTTATTGTTACATAAAATAGTACTATTATTAGTACAGGTATTTTCCATTTACCTAGGTGAGCTACTGAGGGTCTAACTGTCTTACCTGTGACAGTTGTATATTTTCTTTCTCTAAATAATCGTCTTTGCAAATATAAGCCGATAACTGCTATTATAAGCAGGATCATGGAATACGCTGTTGCTCTATCGATATCGGGTATAGTGAATGCTGCATAGATCTTAGTTGTTAAAACATGATATCTAGCTCTGCTACCAATAAGTGCAGGTATACCGAAATTCGAAATTACTGCAACAAATGTCAGTAATGCACCAGATGCAATACTTGGGGCAACTAGTCGCAAGGTGACGTCTTTGGCTACTTTTAACATTCTCGCACCACTCATCCTTGCAGCTTCTTCGAGGCTTGGATCCATTTGTTCTAGTGCAGCACTTGTTGTAAGAAAAGTATATACATAGAATCTAAATGACATAACCATTACTAGGCCCAAGAATGTGTAGATATTGAAAGTATTTCCTGGTAGTCCTAGCGCCATTGCTATCCTGTTTAAGTAACCTATATATGGTGCAGCTAACTGTATCCATGCTATGGCGCCTATGTAAGGTGGAAATATAAATGGAAGCACAGCTATTGCTCTTATAAGTCCTATATATGGAAGATCTGTTCTTGTAATTACCCAAGCCATTAAAACACCTATAATTGAAGCAAAAAATGTAACGATTAAACCCAATACAAGTGTATTAATAGTATATTCAAGTGTTTCAGGTTCGCTTATTATTTTCTGATATACATGAAGAGAAAATTGACCATCTTTCACAAAACTAGAGTAAATAAGCATAAACAAAGGATAACCAACGGATGCGAGTAAAGTAGCTATTGCGAGGAACCAAACGATATAGGTGAGGTTAAAAAATCCTCTTTGATGTGTGTATGCCATCCCTATTCACCCCCTTTAATGTTACTTGAGCATTATTTCTTCAAATTGACTCCTAATATTCTCCATTTCATCAGCTAGTTTATCCCAATCAACAGAGATTACATTTAGGTCAGATAAGTTAGGTACATCACTTGGTGGATTAACGTCTGTTCTTGCAGGTATGAATCCATTCTGTACTAACCATTCTTGTACCTCTTTTGATAATACGAAGTCAATGAATAATTTAGCTGCATCAGGATAAGGAGTATCCTTCATTATTGCGAGTGGGCTGGGTATTACTATTACTCCATCTTCTGGGAAATTGTAGTTTACGGGTTCACCATTGGCTATTCTTTGTCTAACCATGTAGTCTAGTGTTACTCCTACAGGATATTCACCGTTCACAACACCATTCATTACAACACCATTGCTCTTAACGACTATTACTCCGTTATTTCTGAGGTTTTCATAGTATTCCCATCCATACATATTTACTAAGGCATATACTGTTGCTGTGGCTGCTCCGGAGTATAATGGGTTTGGTATTGCTGCCCAACCTTCAGCTGTATTCCATGGTGATGGTAATTTGGATTTATAATCTGGGCTTGCTAAGTCCATCCATTTAGTTGGTGGGTTGTCCTTGATGATATCGGTGTTCCATGTGAGAACAGGTACTATTATTCTTCCACCGTACCAATAACCATCTGGGTCTTTGTATTCGATTTTATCGGCGTCCGTTGGAGTGAATTTTAATAATAATCCTTGTTTTTTGAGATTAATTACACCGCTTGGGTCAGCGAGCCATAATACATCACATATTATATTACCAGATTCTATTTCGGCTTGGAGTTTTGCCAATATATCTGATGTTCCTGAACGATATAGGTTAACCTTTATGTTTGGATACCTTTCCTGGAACATTGCTACGAGTTCTGAAGCGATGTCTTTTGGCATTGATGTATAGAAATCTATTTCTCCGGCTACAACAGTTGTTGTAGTTTTAGGAGATGTAGTGGTAGTCGTTGTGGTTGTCGTAGTTGTAGTAGTGGTTGTTTGCGTTGGTTGCTGTGGGGTCTGTGATGTGTAATAGTATGCTAATGCTCCAATCAATATAGCTATAACAACTATTATTCCTAAGAGTAGTGGTTTGTTCATTATTTTCCCCTATTAAACCTTATTTTCACTCACTAGTTAAAAAATTTTCAGTATGATGCATAAAACAGAAATTATAGGATTTTTATATTATATTCATGATTCCTAAGGAATAATAATTTTACATGGTGCTCTTAGTGAAGGAAACAAATAGAATTGAGACGGGTTTCAAGATATTAGACGAATTGCTATCTGGCGGCTTCCCTATACCATCAAGTATTCTTCTGATAGGTCCTATAGGTACTGGTAAGAGTACTATTGCTCAACAATTCCTATGGAATGCCTTACTCAAGGGGTATAAGGCAATATATGTTTCAGTTGATACGCCGCCAAATGACATCATCGAAAATATGCTGAATTACGGATGGGACGTTAAGAACTATATAGCGAACGGTCAGTTGAACTTTGTTGATGGGTTTTCGCCAAGAGTTGGATTAGATACTATTGCACGTTATATCATAGAAAACCCATTCGACCCAGATGAAGTAATGAGAACACTTATGCTTGCAGAGCACGAGACATTCAGTAGCGAAGGAGGAGTTCTTTTGTTTAGTCATTTATCAACAATTATGTTTACTTGGAACAAGAATAAGATCATAAAATTTATGGAACGAATGCATGCTGAAGCCCGTAAATTTAATAGTGTATACTTGTTCATATATAACGAAGGTGTTAGGAATCCCTTCATTGAATCTTTTATAAGGCAAATCCCAGACGTTGTTATTAGAGTTTCGTTAGAATGGAATGAAACGAGCGCTAAACAATACTTATGGATTGAAAAGTGTCTGAAAACGAATTACCATAAAGTAAGACTGTTATGTATGCCGACACCTCGTGGTGTAGATCTATTATTTGGTGATTTTCGTGAGAGAGGAGTTAATCAATAAGCTAAAAGAGCTTGGATTAACGACGTATGAAGCGAAAGCATATGTTGCGCTCGTAGTTAGAGGTGAAGCTACAGCTAGTGAAATATGTGATCTTAGCGGCATACCTTACACAAGGATTTACGATGTGCTGGCATCTCTTGTTAACAAGGGAATGGTTGTATCAATTCCTAGAAGACCGATGAAGTATAAAGCAATTGATCCTAGGAGAGTGTTAGAGAATCTTAGGGAGAACATTGTGAATGAGTATAAGCGAAAAATAGAAACCATTGAGAGGATCATGCAAGAGTTGCTAAGCGAATTGGTTCCGCTGTATGAGAAAAGATCTCAAAATCTTAGAGAAAGCATATTGTTTTTAAGAGGTAGAAGAACAATAAATGATATGATTATGTCTCTTTATGAAAATAGTCGTGAACGAATCGTTTGTGTAATGACATATAATACTTTGACTAGACTAATTAGATATAGACCTCGTATACAAAGATTATTGAATAGTAAGGAACATTATGTGAAGATATTTATTCCGAGAGAAGCAATAAATGAGATTCCATCTTCTCTTTCTTCAAAAACAGAAGTTACTGAGGAACATATTGGTCAATTAAATATATGTGTTATTGATGAACA
>JAGHDU010000151.1 GCA_021159785.1 Staphylothermus sp.
ACACCTCTCAGATCTCTACCAACCTTTACAATAATCTCTCTATTACCATGCTTTAACTTATAAACCCCTTCCTCTGATATCCTTGAAGCAATACCCAGCATTTCCGAGACTTCCTCGCTTGTTATAGGTCCTGCTCTATATACTACTTCTCCATTACTGCTAAATACAAGTATCTTCGTAGTATAGGGTTCTGCCTCTGCCATGATATCACCCAACCTATAATGGCCTAGGCATTGCTATTTAAACCCTTGGACTGCTGTAGCCTTGGTATCATGTATACGGCATTTATTTTAATAACACCCCATTCGTTCTAGTGATTTAGAAGAAAACAAGCGGTAAGACTGACTCTCGATCTTTAGTTGGGGAGAAGGTATAGACTGAAATTAGAGATTATTCAAAGCTATCTGAGCTCTCCCTTTCTAAGCAGTTTTAGTGAGTACCGGAGCCCTTCAAGTATTGCTAGTTGAGTTTCCTCCTTACTCTTGCCTTTCGAGGTCTCTTCTGTAATGTTGTAAATTCTCGCGATTATTTTGAATACATCATAGTAGTCCACTATGTTTCTATTCACCATTTCTCTAAGTATCTGGGCTCTAAGTTCTAGCTCTTCGTAGATCAATTTCAGCTCTCTCCTCGGAATTCCTCTCATAGTCGCTATCTTTTCCTCTAGTAGGTAGCTTGCACCTTTTCCCCTGAAGTAGAATCTATCGGTAGCTGGATCCCACGTGAACACTGGTATGTAGATTATAGAGTCTGCTTCCGCATCGTAGCCCAGTATCTCATTTACACTAAGCATTCTTCTAAGCATTATTCCCTCTCTGTATACAGCGCTCTGTATAATGATAAAGTTCAGATTATCAAGCTGTGTTTTAGGAACGTTTATAGGTGGTGAAGTCACACGCTGTATCAACCTCTCTACGCTTCCAGCGTGGAATGTCGAGAGCACTGGATGCCCAGTCTGCATGGCTTGGAAAGCTACATTGCCTTCTGCTCCACGTATCTCTCCAACAACGATATAATTAGGCCTTTGCCTAAGAGCTGCCTTAAGTAAATCAAACATCGTTATACTGCTCTCAACGCTCCCGGTATCCCTAGTTAACTCTCGTACCCAGTTTTTATGCGGAACCTGTACCTCAGCAGTATCTTGGATCGTTATTATTTTGGCAGTTGGTCTAATGAAAGTTATGATAGCATTAAGCGTTGTAGTTTTACCAGAAGCCGTCTCTCCAGAGATCCACCCGCTCATACCCTCTAGCAACAATATCCAGAGATACGCTGCTATTCGTTCGTCAAGAGTCCCCCATTTTATAAGCTGTATTATCGATATGGGTTTTTTCGAGAACTTTCTAATTGTGAAGTTGCTTCCGTGAAGGCTTACGTCTTTACCAAATACTATGTTTATACGGCTACCATCGGGTAGTGTAGAGTCTACGATTGGTCTGGCATGGCTTACAGGTTTACCTATACGTTCACTAAGCTCTATGACGAATCTGTCTAATTCCTCTTCGGTTTCAAACTTAATACTGGTTTCGAGGGAGCCAAATATCTTATGTACTATAAACACGTAACCTACGCCATCACAGCTTATATCTTCGATATAGGGATCCTTGATGAATGGCTCAAGAATGCCTAAGCCCACTTTATCTCGTATCAAGTAGTACTTGAGTCTCTCGTAGTCCATCTTGTATACTGGGATCTTCTTAAAGTTGTTTCTTTTCTTTCTTGTGAGGGAGTTATAGTCAACAGGCGAACCAACGATCGAGACAATTGCGTCTAGAAACCTGATAAGCATTTGTTCTTTCTCTTCTGGAGATTTAATTATATCTTTCTCGGTTATGAGCTCGGCCATTTTCTCCTCTATTAAGTCGAAAAGCACTGCTGAAGGCCTAGGTGGTTCGATCACTATGTACTTCTTATAACCCGATTCTGTTCCTTCTGGAGGCATATAGATATGAACGTAGATACCATTCCCTACGGGATAGATCACGTTTACTCTAGATGCTTTCTTTAACTCACTTGGTAGGCCCCTTGTGTAATAGTCAGGCACTCCAACTTGAGGAACTATTCTATTCACATATTCGGCCAGGTAAGGTACTTTTCGTATCTCTGCTACCAGTTCCCGGTAACCTACAGGAGGTCTTCTCTGAAAACCTGCACGGACAGACCGTAGGGTAGTAGACAAGTCCTCTTACCACCTCCTACTAGGCTCTGGCCAGAGCTAGAGGCACTACCTTGATGCCAAACGCGGGATCTACGTCGAAAGCTATAGTAGAATCAACCAACCCACCTGCTCCTTTCAACTTGATTACTTTCATAACTTTGATTAACTTTCCACCAAATGTAGCAAAGTCTAGCTTTATATAACTATCACTTATAGCTCTAATTCTTATCATTATTTCGTTTGGAAGAATATTGGGATGAATCGTTAGGATTATCAGTTTTCCCTCCCTAACTATAGTCCTAGCTCTTGTCAAGAAGTCTAGTACAACGCTTGTATCAGCATAAACAGCTAATACGCTGAAGGAGTCTATGACTATCATGTCATAACTCTCCTTTGTATAAGCCATATAATTACCCAGTACATGAAGCAACTCTTTTGCAACTCTTTTAGCCCATCTAACACCTTCCATGTGTATGGGTAGGATCATTATCTGGCCTTTCAAGAACTCATCGGTAAAGTCTAGGCTGAGTTTTTTTGTCTGAATAACCATTTCCTTGATCCCTGTCTCAGTCGTAATATACACCACACGCTTCCCCGACTTAGCTGCACCATATGTTATCTGTTGTGCTAAGAGACTCTTACCCGTACCATGATCTCCCTCGATCGTTAGTAGATTAGGGACAGGTATCCCACCACCAAGCCTCATGTCAAGCTCTTCATTACCAGTAGACAAGAGATAACCCTCCAGACTACTCTCTTCTTCCTCGAATTTACCCATCTCCATGCTCTCAAAATCCAACTCATCTTTACTCACTTTTCTCACCCCGACTTAAGGGGTGAAACCATAGCTGGATTTCACACCACTAGGCGTAGCAAAAACAAGTATTACTGGATGGGTTTGTTCGAGAATGTATGAAGGAGACACAACTATTTCACATATAGTACCTGGGGGTATTTCAACATATGAGGTATTAGATATATTTATAGTGTAGTTTCCAATGTACAGTTTGACGGGATACCATTTACCATATTCGAGAAGTTCTAGACGACGTACACCACTTGTATCTATGTAGTCTAGGACTATATCCGACTTATCTCCTATTATTATCGAGTCCATTCCCTCATTGGTTAGGTTAAATACTATGATGTTCTTCTCTGATAAATACTTGGCCGAGACTATTTTCAAGACTATGCTTACACGTACAGCTGTATCATCAGATACATATTCAGTTACTTTTGTCATATAGTTAAACCAGGCGAAAGAATTATACGTAACAACCATTACTACAAACATAGTCGCAAGGATCATAATAACACTACCAGCAACTGTACCAAAACCCACTAACTACCACCTCCTCCGCCAATTATATCGAGTAGCTCCTTAGCCGCCTCGCTTGGAGAAGATGTCTCAGTCTCTTCTTCAACTTCTTTAGTTTCTTCCTCCATAAGAGTATGTTCTTTCCCATTCTTTTCTTCTTTACTTCCGCCACTAGGTTTAGAACCGTTTACACCAGATAGTAGCTCGCGTAAAAGCTCTACTTGTTCTTTTGGATCTATATTGATCGTTCTAAGTTCATTCACTATTTCTACTATTTTCTTTAAAGCATTACCCATGTCCTCCTCTATGAGACCAATATCAATGTAATAATCGATTAACTTACTGAACTTCTCTTGACCAATCCTATTCAGTACATTATTAGCCCAATCTACGAGTTTTTCATATACGTCAATACTCATCTTCTTCGAAATTCCTCGTATAATCTCTTGCTTTTGAGAAGCTCCAGTATTTTCTCTTTTTTCTTCTCCATCCAAACTAGTTTTTTGCATTGTATCTATACTGTTGTTATTTTGTGCCATATTCAATACTTGGTTCTGCCGATAATTATTACCCTGTACTGGTACGGGGCTTGGAATAACAATGGGTATTATCTGTGGCATTGTAGGCTGTGATTGATGTTCTGTTTTCTTGGGTTCATTACTACTTTGTTCTTTTCTCTCCTCTTCACCCCCGAAGAAAATGTCGGCATACTTCCTTAAAATATTAAATGGGTTGCTTAACTCAGCCATAGCTGAGCGGAGGTCTATGAGTGTGGCTTTGATACTATCAATGCTTAGCTTAACATATTTCTTTATCTTATCAATTTCTGCTTCAAGCGAGTTAATTCTCTCAAGAACCTCATTAGGTACATCAACCCGTACATTTTGATGGGAATTCTCTTCGTTCTCACCCTCTTCCCCTTGTTCTTGGATACTAAACTCGGATTCGTGGAAGTTGGGTGGGGATTGAGGAACTTGTCCATTTAACATGGGATTTTCTATGGATTGATTAATAGATTGAAGAGGTTCGGGACCTTCCTGTGGCATCCTTACGACTTTAGCTGGGTATCGTCTAACGATCTCTCTTAGACTCGGATTATTTATTTGTATACTCTCTGCTTCATTAACCTGTGCACTGGTTATTCCTTCACCAGGTTCCACAATATCTACTCCGACTGAAAACTTGTGTTCTAAATCACTCATCCTAACAACTCTACTTATAACTGGCTTTACTAAGACTCTACATATTGGGCAGTTGCATGGCCAAATGTCCCTCAACTCCGCTATTACCTCATTCAGCGTTAATTACAATACCGTATAATACCGTCCACTTAGGCTTCCATATAATGTATTAGATATATCGACAAATAAGTTTCAGCTTCGTTTTGCGACTACTGGTAGAAATGAAAACACAGATGCGCTTGTAAGTAGAGGAATTAAAGAGAAAATGTTTTAAACTCTATATACTCAGTTCACCCTATCTTCTGAAATATTCTAGCATGCTGGTCATAAACCCTAAACATGCTTCTTACATTTTCTGGCAGGTATTCACTAATACCTAGAACCAGAAACCCGTTTGTATTAAGTGACTTGTAAAGATTCATTACAACGTTTTTCTGAAGTTCTTTGTTAAAGTATATTAGTACGTTTCTACAGAAAACCATATCCATAAGCATTAATGGTGGATCCTTTATTAAATCGTGCCGCCTGAATTTCACCAATTCCTTCACAGAATCCTTGATCCTATACTTACCTATGTTTATTTTATCAAAGTATTTATATAGTAGATATTTTGGAACATTCTTTAGTGAAGATTCACCATATATTCCCTCCTGTGCTCTCCTTATAGCATCAGCATCTATATCAGTAGCGTATATAGTAACCTTTTTGAATCCACTAATACCACTGATGACTTCTTTGGCAAGTATAGCTATAGTATATGGTTCTTCTCCTCTGGAACATCCTGCACTCCATATTCTTACAATAGTCTTCCTATTAATGAGGTCTTTCAATATGCTACTAATCTTCTCCCATACCCATGGATCCCGGAAAAACTCCGAGACATTTATTGAGAGCTCATTAAGTAGCTTATCTACCTCTTGGGGATCGTGTTTTAGGCGTTGTAAGTACTCCTTATAATCAGTTATACCTAAGGCTAGCATTCTAGCACGTACCCTACGCATCAAGAAATCATTCTTATATCCACTAATGTCCATGCTACCAAATCTCTTTATTACGCGTTTGACTTCTTCTGCTAATTGATCCGTTTTTCCACGGATATTCACTTTGAACATTTTCATTAGCCTCCGAAGAGCTTGAACTTAGGTATTATAACGAATAACCTACCATTAGCAACATCGAAGTATACCGACCTACTATGAGAACCGCCTGTATCTTCTGCTACGAGCTTTATACCATGGGTTTTAAGCACAGACTTAGCTGTTTCTATGTTTCTCTTACCTATCAACATGGACATAGTTGACTTGAGAATGCTGGCTCCACCAACTACAGAAGCTACAAGCATACTTTTTCGTATACCCCTACTCTCTAGTTCCTCCACCGCTTTTGGGATAGCTGAACTAACATACTTATAGGGGTTATCGCTAGAGCTTTTTGGTTCTGGTAGGAGAGCGTGTATTAGTGCAGCTATTTTTGCATGGGGTTCGTATAGGATTATAGCGACACAGCTGCCCAAGGAGTACGTAGCTAGTATGTGTGGATTTGAAGCTATTTTACAATCCCCTATGCCAACATTGATCTTGGGCCTTGTCATGTCTGGGTACTTGTTCGTCTTGATAATCTCAATCATATAGATACACCGAACATAATTATCCTTAGCTTAAGCTGTTCAGATGTAGACGAAATACTCATTTCGAGAAGCTCTATTACATCATGCTTAGACGCAATAGGTAGCACAATACTATCTATCACTGCTGTATCAAGATCTACCACAACTTCTGGAATATCATAATCTATCCTATATCTGTATCCTTTTGAAAAAATAGATGATATATTACCTATTACTATGTTTCCAAACTCTCTTAGTATATCTTGAGCGTCTTCATCGCTTGGTTCCAGCTCGATCTTCTGGGCCAATAATTTTACAAGATCTCTTGCTACAGGTATATCTAGCAACAATAGCACTTGTCCATCTATATCGCCGCCATATATACTCGATGCTATAGCTACTATTGGTTCATCTCTGCTGTATTTCTCAATTATTTTGGCAATATCCATAGTTCTTGTTCCAAAAACCTGCACTACTATGTCCGTCTCGGTCAGTGTTTTAAGAGCTTCAGTTATTTTCTCACCCAATAACTTGAGTAGTGTCGCGTGTTTGTACTCCTCGTTCAATGTGATACTATCCAAATTATGTTTCACCTAGATATGTAATTATCAACTACATTACAATCTTATATTATAACTACTTTGATAGCATGTATGTCTGTGTCGACCACAAGCAGAAATACCTCTAAGCGTAATCCTCATCTAAGTCAAAAGGTCTTCTCTTACACATAGTAGAACGAGAGGTTATACGTAGAAGGGTGAGATAAAAAAGCCTTAGAGAAACTAATATTGAAGAGCTGTCCCTCCAGACACTTTGTTTATTATCTTCTTCAAATCAATTATGTTCACTGTCTTGTTCTTTATATTGACTATACCACCCACATGATCTCCTACTTCGTTTGGTGGAGGCGTGATTTCTGATTCATCTACTCTGTAGACACCTATTACATCTTCAACTGCAATACCTATGAGCTCGCTATCAAGTGAGATAATTACTGCCTCTCTTAACTCGTTACCTCTACTAGTATTTAGGAATACCGAGATATCTAGCAATGGCACTATCTGGCCTCTCAAATTAAACACTCCTAGTATGTAGTCCTGAGCACCGGGGACTTGTGTATAGTTCTTGATTTTTACAACTTCTCTAACATCTAGTATGTTTAAACCCCAGTATTGTCCTCCAAGACTAAATACAAGAACCTGCATCTCCTTCGACACATTCTCACCCCTATAATATGGAAATAGGATCTATTATGAGACAGACTTTTCCATCACCCAGGATAGTGGCACCAGAGAATCCCTTAGCATTAGACAGTAATTTACTCAGAGGTTTCACTACTATGTCTTCTTGACCTAAGATCTCATCAACTTGTAAACCAACTAGCTTTCCACGTTTTTCTATAAGTACTATATAACTCTTATCAGTACTCCGTGTGGGTATACCTAGAATTTCTCCTAGATTGTATACAGTTATTACCTTACTCTGGTACTTGATCACTCCAACACTACCAATCATATTCACACTATCAACCTTCATTGTTGTTACTACGGCAGATACGGGAATAGCATATAACTGGTCACCTAATTTAATCAGAAGAGCTCTTAGAGTCGCCATGCTAACCGGGATCTTGAAGGTTACTCTTGTTTCAGTATCCATCTTACTATATATCTCAAGGGTCCCACCAATTGACTCTACACTGTGCTTTATGCTATCGAACCCAGATAGCTCACCATTCTTAAGAGAGAACCCTGGAAGAGTAACTAGCATCAACTTCTCCTCATTAGACATTTTCTCTACAGACGATGGTGGAATAAGTCCTAACTCTACTGCACGCTTAGCTATTTCATCTGGGTCTAGTCCTTTTCCATCAGATTCTACTGTGATTATAACTCTATTACCCTCTCTGAAAGCATGTACTCTTATTGTACCGATCGAGGCCTTACCTTTTTTAATCCTTGTATCAGAGTCCTCTATATCATCTCTAACTAGTATTTCTACTACTTTGAATAATGGTACAGAGAGCTCCTCCAAGACCTTTCTATCAAGAGCTATCTCTCCACCCTCATAGTATATATCAACGTCTTTGTTAAACTTCTTGGATAACTCGCTGACTATTCTTGGAAGCCTCCTAAAGATATAGTGTAGCGGTACTAAGCGCATTTGCATTATCTCATTCTGTAGCTCGTTGACTAAACGCTCAAAGGTGCTCAATGCTTCCTTTAATGCCTGTATATCATATTGATTCGCAATGGAGATCAATCTGCTTTTTATTAGGACTAACTCACCCACTAGGTTAAAGAGGGCGTCTAAGCTCTTAACATTAACTCTAACCTCTTCTAGCTTCTTAGCTTCATCCGCCTTGGATTCAGATGGCTTAGCTTGCTCTTCATCTGCTTCCTCGATCTTCTTAAAGATATTCTCAAGCTCGGATAACCTATCTACAGGTTCCTGTATCTTCAGCTCGTCCTTATTGACACCAAGGTCTTCCAAGCTAACCTTGTTCACATCATAGCTCGATATATCGTTCAGTTCCTTAATGGCATCTTCTAGGTCTCCAAGCTTCTTGACACCTATCAAAACCTTTATAGTGTCGGTAGATTTCTTCGCTATCTCATTGCCGCTTGGTACAGCCTTTATTACATCACCTACTTCTCCGAACTTCTGGAGAGCCTGGAAATATCTTATCACCAGTAATGAGGGATCCCTAAACTTAAGAGTGACAACATACAAGCCATATTCCTTAGAAATTGCTTCAGCAAGCCTCTGCTTTTCTACATCATTCAATACAAACAACTGAGCATCTTCTATATTCTCTTTTTTATCTTCTAATCCATCATGCTTCATATCTCGCTCCTCTTCTACTTTTTCCGATGTTTCACCCTCATCGGAAGAAACTATCTGTTCTCTAAGGAAATCTAGCGCAGAACGAGCCTCGTCTTCTAGCTTCTTAATATAGCTTTCCACACTTTCTCCTAATACAGTAGATCTCCCAGAAGACTTCTCATTAACACTACCTAATAGTGATTCAAGCTTCTCCAAAATACTAGTCTTATCTAGCTCTGGCTTCTTATCAGCAGATAGCGCGTTTATGTAAGACGATATAAAGCTTACAACGTCAAATAAAGCAGAAATAATCTCCTTATTAACCTCCAACTTCTCCTTCCGCACGAGATCTAATAAATCCTCGGTTTTATGAGCAGTCTCAGAAAGGTCTGAAAGCCCTAATACAGCCGCATTACCCTTCAAACTATGCATAATTCTAAAGATCTCGTTAATTACTTCCTTGTTCTCAGGCTCCTTTTCTAACTTAGGTAGTAGATAATCTAGTTTATCTAGGAACTCAGATGCTTCATCAAGAAAAACCTCTAAGAATTCTTTATCAACAAATTTAGAAGAATCAGACATATTTAATCACCTCTCCACCCCTTAACCTAAGTTTATTAACTAAAACACGATTGATTTCATACGCAATAGAATAAAGAGGGAGAACTTTATCAGCACATCCTCTATCAACAACGCATCTAGGCATTCCCCACACAATACTAGTCTCTTCATCCTGCGCTATCACATATCCTCCATGTTTCTTAACAAGACAAGCTCCATCTGCTCCATCACATCCCATACCAGTTAAGATTGTTGCAACAGTGAATTCGCCGAAAACCTCTGCTACAGACTTCAACGTAACATCCGCGGCTGGTCTAACTCCATGGATCTTTGGACCCTTATCTAGTTCTAATAGTAGCTTACCACGGCGCGATCTAATAACCATATGGTATCCACCAGGAGCAACATATCCATATCCAGCCAGGACTTCCTCTCCTTCCTCGGCTTCCTTAATTCTGATCTCCGAAATAGCGTTCAAACGTTCTGCAAATGTTTTGGTAAAAAGCGGAGGCATGTGCTGTACTATTAAGTATCCAGCGGGTATTCTACCAGAAACCATTGACATAACTGTCATTAGTGTCTGTGGACCACCAGTTGATGCAGCTAGAACTGCTAGGACCGGAGCAGATAGTTCTTCCCTAGTCTTCTTTTTCTTTGAAATCCTTTTTAGAGTCAATCTTGTAACGAGTTTAGCTCTCCCTATAGTTGCTAGGATCCTCACTTTTCTAACAAGTTCTTTCTCCAAATCCCCGAGGTTAAGGACCGTAGGCATACCGCCAGGCTTAGCTACAACCTCGAGAGCACCTGCCTCCAATGCCTCTATTGTGGCTTTTGCTCCTTGTTGGGTAATAGAGCTAAATACTAGTATGGGTGTAGGTTTTTCAGCCATAATCCTTTTTATTGCAGTAATTCCATCCATTCGGGGCATTACTATATCCATTATTACAACATCAGGACTTAGCTCGTGTACTAACTTCACAGCTTCTTCTCCGTTCTTCGCCTCTCCAACTACCTTTATCTCAGGGTCTCGTTCAAGGGTCTTCTTTAAAACGCTCCTCATAAGTCTTGAATCATCAACAACTAGTACGTGAATGGGCCTAGTTCTTACCAATACTCTCAACCACCCTCACTATCTTGTCGGGCGTAAATGGCTTTGTTATGAAGTCTACTATTCCAATAGACTTTGCATACTTGATCACCTCGTCTTGACCAAGCGCCGAGACTATTACGATCCTGACATCTTTTTCAGTATTCCGTATAGCCTTCAACGCATTTAATCCATCCATTTCTGGCATGTTTATATCAATAAATACTAGGTCTGGGACTTCTTTCATGCTCTTCATGATTTCTATTAACTCTCTACCATTACTTGCCTCAGCTACTACATTATGTCCCATTCTCTCCACTATACGCCTAATGAAAGTTCTCATAAACTTCGAGTCATCGGCTACCACGATGTTAAGCTTCTTCACTCAAAACACCTCCACTCTAGCCTATGTTGTTTATAATGAATTCAACAACTTCCTTAATCCTCAGCGTATATGGGTGCTTAGGATGCTTTAATATAAACACACCTCTACTCCTATGCTGTAGTATTTCTGGATAAAACGGAACTACACCAATAACTGGTATCCCCAATAACTTACTAACCTCTGACCGTAACTCAACGGCTTTAGCCATATTTGGTGGAACCATATTTAGGACAACATAGCTAGTCTTGTTAAACTTTCTGAGCACCTGCGCCGTTACATATGTACCAGTTATATCCTGTTTATCCATTCTCATCATCATTATAGATACATCACTGGATAATACAGCCAACAATGTATCTTCATTGAGACCAGGATGGGTGTCAAAGATCACAAAGTCTACTCCATAGGCTTCACCCAGCTGTCTCGTAACCTCCTTAAAGAATTGCTCGGAATACCCCTCTTTCAAAAGCTTAGCTATCTCTTCCGGCTTCATACTGGCACCTAAAAAGTATATCTTCCCCTTAGGCAATCCTAGCTGGTTCGTCAAGTCTATTACAACGTCTTCTAGAGCAGCTCTACCAAATACATAATCATTCAATGTTACCTTCATTATAGACTGTGATACTTGGTATATAACGTGCAATCCTGGGCTTGTTAAGTCGAGATCAACTGTTGCAACTTTTTTATCATACAGAGCCAACATTACAGCTAGATTAGCCGTAGTTGTAGATTTCCCCGTTCCACCTCTATAGGAGTGTATAGCTATGCCTACGACCAACCAGTACCACCTCCGTCTATTCGAGGAGCTCCTCCAACTTCTTCAACCTATTCTCGAGATCATCCAGTCTATCGAGTATTTCTTCCAGCCTCTTCTCGAAGGAAGAAACCTTCTTCTCTACTTCGTCAATATTTGTCTGCGTTGAGAGAAGAGTATCACTTATTTTCTTACGCAACTCCTGTGTTCTAGAATCTTGAGTACGTGTGAAATAATGCTTTTTCGGAGCCATTCTCCCACCTACATATCCATATTTATTTCAGATCCTATGAGCTCGAGAATCTTTCTAGCATCTAAGATAAGGATCAATTTATCTTGATGCCTGATGACCCTATCAACTACTTCGCTTGGAACAGTGTTCTTCTCGGACTCTACACTATTGGCTCTAAGCACACCAAGGACATGATCTACTATTAGACCTGTCTCAGTCTTTTGTTCCCCGACATTAATGCTACCAGTATTCATGATAAGCACTTTCCGCTTATTCGTAGAGCTGCCCTCTTCTATGTTGAGAATCCGAGAGAGATTAACCAAGGTAATTAATTTACCTCTTAGATCCATTATGCCCTCTACATAGTATGGAGCCTTCGGTAGCTTGGTTATCTTCTTCGGCTCAACTACTTCTCTCACATACTGAATGTTTATGCCATATATGTTCTCGCCTAGCTTGAATATAATGTACTGCTCTTCTCCAACCTTACTTGTCATGGGGACCACCTCCTTTTGCTTCTCTCTCTAATTCGTCAAGTAACCTTGCTAACTCTTCGAGATGAGATATAGCTCTTTCAGCTAGTACCTCTGCATGTTCTATCTCCTCGTTCCTCACGGCTAGTACAGCTTGGCTAATGAAAGCCTTAACGTGTCTAATGATCTGGCGGGCTTGTTTCAGCGAATCTATTATGTAAAGCTTTTTCTCGTACTGCATTTTCCTGTCTTCACCACTAGAGAATTAATCAAGATGGAATAGAATTAAACTAATTTAACTATTCGATAATTAATCGAAGGTAGCATAGCTAAGCATTTATATGGAGAACATACTAGATCATCGTTTACCAATCGACCAATCTATTTAAGAAGATAAAAAGAATAGCCGATAATCTACTGCTAATCGAACTAGTTAATATAACTTTATGATTAAAAATATAACATATAGTAT
>JAGHDU010000094.1 GCA_021159785.1 Staphylothermus sp.
AGATAATAGATACTACTCTACGTGATGCACACCAATCTCTCTTGGCTACAAGACTTAGAACGCGAGACATGTTAAAATTCATCGACTTAATAGACCAAGCAGGATTCTATAGCTTAGAAGTATGGGGAGGAGCAACTTTTGATTCAGCAATAAGATATTTAAGAGAAGATCCCTGGGAAAGACTAAGAATTATAAGAGAACACGTAAAGAATGCAAAACTACAAATGCTTCTTAGGGGACAAAACCTAGTTGGCTATAGACATTATCCAGATGATGTAGTTGAAAAGTTCGTTGAACTAGCATATAAAAATGGAATTGATATATTCAGGGTTTTCGATGCATTAAATGATGTAAGAAACATGAAGACAAGTATCAAGAAAGCAAAAGAAGTCGGAGCAATTGTACAAGGAGCTATGTGCTATACTATCAGCCCGGTACATACCATTGATTATTATCTAAAACTCGCAGAAGAGCTCCTTAGCTTAGAAGTAGATATTATTACAATTAAGGACATGGCTGGAATACTGGAACCAGAAAAAGCTTACGAACTCGTACGTCTTCTTAAGAAAGAATTCAAAGTACCAGTAAACGTACATACCCATTCCACAGGAGGTCTAGCTGTAGCAACGTATTTGAAAGCAATCGAAGCTGGTGCTGACTACATAGATACAGCAATATCACCATTAGCTTTCGGAACTGCCCAACCGGGTATTCAATCAGTATATTATGCCTTACCAAGTGTTCATAGACCTAATATTAACTTTAAGATAATAAATGAAATATCAAAGATCCTACGCCAACTAATAGAAGAAAAATACTTACACTTACTCAATTGGAGAATACTCTTACCAAATCCCGACGTAATAATACACCAGATCCCTGGAGGAATGTTCTCAAACCTAATAGCACAATTAAAACAACAAAACGCACTTGATAAACTCGATAAAGTATTAGAAGAAGTACCCATTGTAAGGGAAGAACTTGGATGGCCACCACTTGTAACTCCATTATCCCAGATCGTTGGTACCCAAGCCGTGCTGAACGTATTATTCGGCAGGTATAAGGTTATTCCGAAGGAGACAAAGGATTACGTAAAAGGATTATATGGAAGACCACCAGCACCTATTAAGGAGGAAATAAAGAAACTCATCCTAGGAGATGAAGAACCAATAACAACAAGACCGGCTGATCTATTAGAGCCCATGCTTGATAAGTGTAGAGAATTTGTAATAAAGAATGGTTATTATGAGAAAGAGGAGGATATTCTAACTTATTGTTTATTCCCAGAAACAGCCATAGAATTCTTCGAAGCTAGAAGAAAAGGATTAATCGAAAAACCACTCGAAGAAGAAAAGCCTCATAAAACAGTAAAGATCATTATTGATGGTAAGGAGTATATTGTAGGTGTAGAAGGTGTAGATATTGAGATAGTTAAATCGATGACCCCCACAGTTATATCACCACTAATGAGCATGCCACAACAAAGTGCAGTCAATGTTAACAATCAAAGCAGCAGTGAACAAGGTGAGTATAAAGGACAACCACTCAAATCACCTATGGCTGGTAAAATACTGAAGATACTTGTCAGAGAAGGTGATACTGTTAAAAAAGGAGATAAGGTCATAGTATTAGAATCAATGAAGATGTCGACAGATATCTTGGCACCATTATCTGGAAAGATAGAGAAAATATTTGTCAAGGAAGGCGATAATGTCGAGGCTGGTGATATTCTTCTAACCATAATTCCCGAATAAATAGCATGCTTAACAAGAATGTTTTAAGATAAATACTTCATAAACCTTACAGATTTAAAATTCATTGCATTATAGATTATATTATTAGGTGAAATTCATTGTATAGAAAAACTTCGCTGAATCTTTATCTTCTAGCGCTGATTATAATCATAATAGCGTTAATAATATCCATATATAGCTACACAGTTATCCTCAATGAATACAATGATTACAAGGAAAAGACGTATAGACTGAATATGAAAGTACTATTTGATTTAATAGAACATATCTCTGGTGAATATATTCGGATTGTGATCAGATTAGAAAATATAACCATAGTCGATGGAGTACCAATTTATTCTCCATGCGATAAAGAAGCAATCGTGATGTCTTCTATAGATGCAGATTCTCTATCAGGTATTGCAAGTGGGATAGCATTTAATAATAACCTACCTGAACTAAGTAATGCGTTATCCAACATCCAATTAGCATCACATAGAATTCACCAAAAATTGCTCACTAATGAAAAACAAACACTAATTGTTCTCTTAAACGATAAAGATAAATTGGAAACAATTATAGATGATCTTAATAACTTATGGAAACTATGGCGTAACTTTACTATATCAGGAGATATCGATGAAGACGAAGTTAAGAAAATATCCAATGAATTATTACGAATAACGGATACACTCATCGATGATCTAGACAAGGTTCCTACTATTGTTAAATAATCTACCTCAATCTATATTTTCTCAATTAATGCATAGAAGAATCCAATTGTTCTATGCCTGTGAGGAAAAGCTCTCATTGTTCCAGGAATAAATCCTGGATCGTAGGGCCCATTCAATGGTATTAATTTAGCCTCTCCTCTATGCTCTTCCAAAAACCTTGATATAACATCCTCATTTTCTTCTTTTAACATACTACATGTACAGTACAGTATTCTTCCACCTCTCTTGAGGAGTCTCCACCCAGCTCCCAGCATTTGAAGTTGAAGTGATTGAAGCTCATAGACTTTTTCCTCGCGCAACCTCCATCTTAGGTCGGGATTCTTCATAAGTGTTCCATCACTACTACATGGAGCATCCAGAAGTACTCTATTAGCAATACTTTCTCCCAGAATTTCTGGAGCTTTTCTTGCGTCTTCCTTAATGATCTCAACTATTTTAATACCAGCTCTCTTGAGAATTTCCTTCATTCTCCGGATCCGTTTATCATCTATATCAAAGGCATATATTACTCCCTTATTCTTCATTAACTCTGCCATGTGCTCAGTCTTTCCACCAGGGGCTGCCGCTAGATCAACAACAGTCATACCAGGCTTCGGATCTAAGATAATAGATGCAACAGCAGCAGCTTCCTCTTGTATAATTATCATGCCTTCCTTCCATGGCTTTGATTTTTCAAAATTAAACGGTCCTGGAAATCTTAAAATAGTTGGAACCACTCTAGATTGTTTTACCCATTTGACTTGTTTTCTTAATTCTTTGATAACATATTCAACTGTGGTTTTAAGAGTATTCACTCTCACTGATAACGGTAATTGTTGATCAAGGGATTTCAGTAGTTTATCTGCTTCTTCACCCATCATTTGCTTTATTTTGTCGATATACCATTTAGGTAACATGTATTCAAAGACTTCTTTCTCGATACTTGATGGTTTGTACTGATAGTTTGTTTTCATTATTCTATCGTATAGTCGAATATAGTACATACCAACATATGGATGTGTCTTGACTGACAAGAGTTTGGCAACGCTATTCCTCAAATATCTCAAGGTCCTATTGGAGGGATCGCGATAGAATTTTATTTCTAATAATACTCTAAGTGCCGATCTTAACCATGGATCTAATACATAGGGTTCAATACCAACTAGGTCTTTAATGATTATATCAAGTATACCTAATCTTTTCATAATTCCGTAAAAGATAGCTGTCAATAAAGGGTCCCTCGAAGTACCGAGATACCCATACTTACTGAATGCTCTTCTTTTAGCATCTTGACTAGGCTTAATTCTTTCGGATAACCTCACCGCCTCAACTAATGTAAGTACCATTTTCTTTTCTAGGTCAAGTTTCGCCATACTACGTTAGACCCTGTTTACTTTATAATACTACTCCATTTTACCATATGAATAAAGAAGTTATACAAGATTTTATTTCTTGTAAAATACTAGAGTTTCATATAGCTCGAAACAATAATGGTGTGATTCCCATGTATAAGACTCCCGAAAAATACAGTTATACCTTATTCCTCAGCTTCGATCTAGACATAGACTCAGCAGAACAATACAAAAATGCCGATCCTGTTTCCATTAGTAGGGGTAGATTCGCGGCAAAGAGAGGATTATACAAAGTATTAAAGACTCTTAGAAAATACAATGCTAGAGTAACTTTCTTTATACCCGGATGGGTAGCCGTTAACTATCCTCATTTAGTGAAACTAATTATTGATGAAGGACATGAAATAGCTGCCCATGGCTACATGCACGAGAGACTGGATGAATTCAAGGATAGTTTTTACGAAGAACAACTCTTCAATAGAATGATCAACTCTCTGACCGTTTACGCTGGTAACAAGCCTATTGGTTTTAGAGCTCCTTATTGGAGATTCAGCAACAATACATTGAATATATTGATGAAGAGAGAGTTCCTATATGACAGTAGCTTGATGGATGACGAATATCCGTACGTGATAACCAAAGACGAATACTCCATCGTAGAACTACCCGTTGATTGGCGGCTAGATGATTGGCCCTATCTTGAATACTATAGGAGTTTAACACCTAGAGAATTATTAGAAATGTGGCTAGATGAAATAAGATATGCCGAGGAAACTCGTGGATATATATCATTAACTATGCATCCGCAATGCATAGGCAGAGGAGCTAGAATAAAAGTATTAGAAGAAATACTAAGTTACGCCCTAAAAACAAATGCTTGGATACCCACAGGTAAAGAACTTGCTGAATACGTTGTTAAAGCTATTAATCACGAGAACAATATCTAATAAAGTTAGATAAAGAGTTTGGGCGAATAGGAATGATTAATGTTGAAGAGATAAGGAGAGATTTCCCAATATTACAGAGAAGAATTAGGGGACGCAGACTCATATACTTCGATAATGCTGCAACTACTCAAAAACCTATACAGGTAATAAAAGTCATTACCGAGTATTATTCCAAACATAACGCTAATGTTCACAGGGGACTACATATTCTTAGCCAGGAAGCTAGTGAAATGTATGAAGAAGCACATGAAGTCATAGCAAAATTTATCAATGCATATTCTTGGGAGGAAGTAATTTTCTGTTACAATACTACGGATGCAATGAATATCGTCGCTTATTCATGGGGTCTAAAGAATCTCAAAGAAGGAGATGAAATCACCTTAACCGTAATGGATCATCACAGCACCATGCTTCCGTGGAGAAACGTTGCGAAGCTAAAGAACGCTGTAATTAAATACGTTGATATAACAGATAACGGTTACCTAAATTACGAAGACTTAGAACAAAAAATCACTGAGAAAACGAAAGTAGTTGTATTTCCCATAATGAGCAATGTATTGGGCACATTAAATGACGTTAAGAAAATAGTCAAACTGGCACACGAAGTAGATGCAATTGTTGTAGCAGATGGTGCACAGAGCGTTCCACACACACCTACAGATGTAAGAGACATGGATATAGATTTCTTAGGATTCAGCGGACATAAAATGCTTGGACCTACAGGTATAGGTGTATTATGGGGTAGAAGGGACAGACTTGAGGAAATGATGCCTTTCAAAGTCGGTGGAGATACTATAAAAGATGTAACACTCGAAGATGTTGAATGGCATGATCTCCCATGGAGATTCGAGGCAGGAACACCAAACATTGCTGGAGGAATAGGTCTTGCTGAAGCAGCAAAATACCTAATGCGTATAGGAATGGAGAACGTTAGACAACATGAAAAAGAACTAGTTGAATATACTTTCAAGAGATTCAAAGAACTTGAAGAAGAAATAACAATATATGGTCCACGTAATCCCGAAGACCGTGGAGGCGTTATATCATTCAATGTAAAAGACCTACACCATCATACCGTAGGCAAGACA
>JAGHDU010000220.1 GCA_021159785.1 Staphylothermus sp.
AAGGCAACCGCAACATAAGACTCTTATCAACAAACGAGCTTCAAGTCAATATCCCTTGGAAAGGATGGGTGAAGTTCAAGGTAGTATTCGGAAAACGATACATCCCTCTTGTAAACGAACTTATAGAGAAAGCATTGTCTAAGCAATTAAGCTATAGTGGTAAGATAGTGTTTAGGGATGGTAAACCGCATCTTCATGTATCTGTTCTATTGAATTATACCTGAAGTATTTTAGCAAAGGAAGAGCTAACGGTAAACTAGTTGCTGGTTTCGACCTTAATAGTGATAGGATAAACATGGTTATAGTGGATATACAAGGAATTATAAGGGATACTAAGACTGAATGGTTTCCTGAAGCGACTTCACATGGGTTTTCAAAGAATAAAGCACATACTATGAGGTTGCAAGCCCTTGCTAGGTTACTAAACTATGCTTATCACCATGGTGTAGGAATAGTATTATTTGAGGACTTGGATAGGATAAAGAAGCATAGATACACTAGAAGCAAGACAGCTAACCGTAAGATAACGCGATTTCCTAAAAGGAAGTTACTTCAACACGGCATAGTAATGGCGATGAAGTATGGATTCCGAGTCTACCTAGTTAATCCTGCTTATACATCAAAGATAGGAGAGAAGCTAGGAAAAGAACTAGGTCTAGATAGGCACACATCATCGGCATATATATTAGCACTCAAATACCTAGGAGTGGCTGAAAAACCATTAAGTACCTCTAATAACCGAAGAAGCCATAATCTCTTCACCTATTGAATAGTCTTTGGGGAGGCCCCTTTGAATGGGCGATGCTTGGGGGAACGAATGCTGATAAAAATACTATAGTAGAAGATATTTTCTCCTATTTACATAATGTGTCAAAACAAACCCGATTATAATGGGTGGATAAGCACTATGTACGATACATGGTCGGGTCAGGCAAAAATTAAAATTGGGAATTACATAATTGGCGGCTATCCCGGCGAAAATCCTACTTGGCTCATTGGCTCAATTTTCTACTTAGGAGATAAGATCCTACTGAATGAAAGAGGTGACTTTGATAAACAGCAGGCGAGGAAAAAGATCGAGGAGGCAATCAATATTGCTAATGAACATGGATTAGTTTTTGGTTTAGATGTAGTATTCCCGAGCATTGAAAGCGTTGAAAATATTATGTCTTTTATCTCAGAGTATGATATTCCATTATTCCTAGATTCACCTGATCCAACGATAAGAGCTAAGAGCTACATAGTTGCAAAAACACTAGGTATTGAGAAAAAAATTATTGCTAACGGTCTGTACATAGACAGCCCTGAAGAAGAAATTGAAGCTCTACGAAGCAGTGGGATAGAAACAGCTGTCTTAATGGCTTTTAATCCAAAGGATCCGCTAAGATCGATAGAACCGCAGAATAGACTTTCTCTAATTAATGAAAAACTATTACCACTTGCAGAGAGAGCAGGTGTAAAGAACGTGTTAGTAGATGTAATCGTGATAGACCCTGCAAGCATTGGTTTAAGTGGAGAAACCATATATTTAGTTAAGAAACTTCATGGATTTCCTGCAGGATGCGCGCCGGCAAACGCACTTGGTCCTATAAGTAAGAAGAAAGTAGGAGTAGAACAAATGTACGTGATCCATGGTACAACTGCTTCTTTCCTAAGAATAATGGGTAGCGATTACATCATGTATGGTCCGGTAAGTAGGATAAAATATGTTGCACCATCAGTTGCATTAATTGATTCTCTACTAGGATATATATGGAAAAGACGGGGTGCTAAAATTAGCAGAGAACACCCACTGAGGAAATACTTTAAGAACATACAAGGAGCTTTTGCTAAGAGTTGAAATTAAGTTCTTTAACCCATATATCCAAATAATTGGGTTCGCTAGCTAAATTAACATGGTATAATTTTCTACGCAATTCACTGTATTTTGAATAGTAATCTTTCTTTAACGCCATGATCTTTAGCCCTGTTAGGACAAGATTGCCGCTGATAATTATTTTTTCTTCATTTCTTACAGGAACCATCCCCAGTACAATGAGATCCTTGGGTGATAGGGCTGAACCAAAACTGCCAGAAACAATAACGTATTCCAATTCATCTTCACTTATACCGGCTTTACTCAGCAATATTCTCCAAGCTGACTTAACAGCTGCATATGCTTTCTGGAACTCACGAAGATCTCTTTGTGTAAACAATATATTATTTTCTTGATCAATAATGAAGGCTTTACCATGCTCCGTTATAGTGTATCCTTTAAGGAATTTTCCACTCTTATCGATGAACCCCTTAGCATATAGCGAGGCTACAAGTGATATAATACCTGTTCCAAGTAGTCCATGTGGTGAACCTATATATGAATAATCGAACACAGGTTTTTCATTGATTATTTCTTTTATCCGTACCTCTGTTATACCACCAAGTGCAATATGAGATCCCTTAGAGATTAATCCCTCGAAAGCGGGACCGGCTGGTGCACTCGTTGCATATATCTTGTCCATAGTTACCAATATTACTTCAGTATTTGTTCCAAGATCTATTATCAGATATGGTCTTGGTATGTTCATATAAAGCGATGCAATTAATTCACTATATGCATCGCCACCAACGAATCCCTCAATGATAGGAGCTATTAGTGTAGGATATGGACCTGTATACGTTACGAAAGGACCATATAGTAATGGTTTATAGGGTTTCATTGCTAAGGATTCAATGTTTAAGCCTAGATAAATATGCTCCATAACACTGTTTCCAGCTAAAAATATGAATGATGCGTTGCTCTCTTCTGCTAACTTCTTAATCCTATTATGTAGCTCATTCATCATTTCGACGAGATTACTAGACTTATCAAGTGCATAAGAAATACGTGTAATTATATCTGAACCATATTTAACC
>JAGHDU010000172.1 GCA_021159785.1 Staphylothermus sp.
ACTCTTTGTATATCGTAGTTATAGAGGTCCATAAAGTGCATCATTCCTAGGAAGAGCATCTTGTAGTGTATCTCTCCTAGTGCTTCGTAGTTTCTTTTAATTATTACATTCAATAATAATTTGTAGAGATCAAATCCTTCGGGTGCTTTCTTTTGATCTATGAATTTCTTTATATTGTACAATAGCTTCATTCCAACCATTAGCCTTGTTGAACCTGATAGTAGTTCTTCCCATTTCTCTCTCAAATACTCTAGTAGTCCTTCGACGTCTACAAATCTTGTGATTGGAACTAGGTTTATCCTGCCATCACTCTTTTTCTCTACATAGATGTATGTTGCAGTTCCACATACTGGATGATTCACCATTTCGAACTTGAATTCTTTGGCAAAAGCTTCTATAAATCTTGAGAATATACCACTAACTGGTATTGGGAACCATGCTTCTCTCGGTATTTCACCTTCTGTTTGTTCTTCGATTAACTTTATTACATCGGGTATTGTTATTCTGTATTTCATTCTTTCATGTCTTTTCATCATTCCTGTAAGGCTTACCGGTTGGAAGTTGACGGCTCTCACTACGTCTACGTGTTTTGCTGCAAACTTCACTATTGCTCCCAATTCATGAGTATTGACACCCTTTATAACTGTTGGTACTAGAACTACACTAGTCATTTTAGCTTTTCTAAATACTTCGAATATATATGGTACTTCCCAGTGGTTCTTCCAATTGGTTACTGGGGTTACTCCATCAAAGCTGAGATATACTGTATTAACACCACCCGTTCTAAGCGCTCTAGTGTATTCTATTGCTTTGGCTGGATCCTCCCAGTAGAGCTCAGCGAATTTGAGTCCATTAGTGTTTAGCTGGAGGTGTCTGACTCCTTCAGCTTTTAATGCTTTCACTATATCTACAAGGTCGTCTCTAAGAGTTGGTTCGCCGCCTGTTAGCTGGACGTTAATTGAGACTCCTTGTTTCTTAATAGACCTGATCATTTCTATGATTTGTTCAATAGTAGGTTCGTAAACATAACCAGCGGCTTCTGCATAGAAGAAACAATACCAACAACTTAGGTTACATCTGTTAGTTAGCACTATATTTACTAATGCACTATGTTGTTTATGCATAGGACATAAACCACAGTTAAATGGACAAGGTTTGGTAACAGATGTATATACGTGTCTAGCCCCTCTTCCTTCTAGGTCCCATTTTATTATTCTCTTATAGAACTCCACATCGCCATAATATAGTTCTTCTACTTCACCATGTTCTGGACAAATTCTCCTAATATAGACTTTACCATTTTTCTCAATAACTATAGAAGGGAGTACACGGTAACAATATGGACAAACGCTCTGTGTAATTGATAAAAGTTCTTCTCCTTCTCGGATCTTAGGAAGTTTGTACGAGATTTCGCCAATGTGTTTGGTTATCTGTGTACTCACTATAATCACCAATAACTATAAAATAGCTTATTTCAATGCATAGATTGTTCTCATAGCTAATATGCTTTTCTTATTCCCACTATTGTGTTTTAAAATTAGTTATATTTCGAACTCGGCTATTGATCTCTTTTTGTTTACTTGTTTCACAGCATTTGCTAATTCTTTTACTTTATCAAGCGATAAAGCAACGATTAAGTCTTCTATTTCGTCAGGAGATTCGATCAACATTCCCCTGAAAGCATCTTCCTTACGGATCATAATTGCAAGTCTAGGAGGTTTATATGTGGATTTACTTTTCTTCTCGGGCAGTTTAACTAATTCGATAACTATTTTTCCAGACTTCAGTATAGGTTTTCTCTCCCAGTCTTTCATTTCTTGGAAATAGGATTCGAGTTTTGTGATGAGTTCTTCAGTCATTTTAGTTCCCCCAAAATTGTGAATACATGTTTCTAATAATCCAACTATTAGTATAATAAGTATTTAAGGTGGGGAGAATATTCCTAATTTCGCTATGATATTTAAATCATTACTTAGTGATGTGCATGGAAATGTATTGGATGTATAGAGTGATACCTGATGATGATTTGAAGGATATTGTTGAAAAGACTATTTCTAAGTATTATGGTAGATGGATGCATTTATCAAGTAAACCCTATCCTTACTCATACAATATATATATGAGAGAATGTAATTCGCATCATCTATCATTTCTTAGTAGTACTGATGTTGAAATATGTGTTTCCAGAAATGAGAAACTTGATTTGTTCATGTTAGCTAGACTTATAGAACATGCTAGAGCTATGCTTAGAAATTATGTAGTATGGCGAAAAGATACGTATGTTTTTGGAATTAGAGAGGGCAATGAACTTGAAGAATATAGTATTCATCCCGCATACGATGTTTATTTTGGCTCTCCTGGATTAATTGATCTTTTGCAGGAAAAATTTAGAATAAATTTACCGAAGAACGCATTAATTAGCAAAAGATTTGGTGGAAAACACTACATCTATTCAGGGGAAAAACCTAAGGCAATTATTAACATACCAGATGAAGGCATTAACATCTTTATGGATAAGTATAATTCCAAAATTCCCTCCATTGATATAGATTTTGATAAGATCCTTATAGCAAACAGAGAATATTTATTGAGAAACATTATGATTTCAAAAAATTTCCTAAAAAGTCTGGGTAAACCGGATATTGTGCTTGTTAGCTTTAGTGGTGGAAAAGATAGCCTAGTAGTGCTTCATATGGTTAGGGAATACTATGGTCCAGAAATTGTTAGAGGAATATATGTTGATACAGGTGTAGATTTCCCGACTACAAGGGAATATGTTGAAAAAATATCTGAATATTTAGATGTGAAAATTGATATTGTTAGGGCAGATATAGATAAACTGATCAATATTCGTAAACTACCTACTAAGGAGAATAGATGGTGTACATTACGTAAAACTAGAGCATTCAAGAAAAAATTAGAGGAATATAAGAGGAAATATGATAAAGTTCTGGTAATAGTTGGAGATAGAGACGCTGAATCAGAAGCAAGAGCTAGAAAACCACCCGTAAGAAGACGTGGTAAATACCTCGAGGCTGCCCCCATTAAACAGTGGAGTACAGCACTTGTTCAATTATATATCCTTAATTATGGTTTGCCAAATAATCCATTATACGGTCTAGGTTTCTATAGATTGGGATGCTATATTTGTCCAGCATTAACGTCTCTGGAAAGAATAGTTATGAACGAAAAACTATACAAGGAACTAAAGAACTTGAAATGGTTTAAGGAATATATAGAATAC
>JAGHDU010000061.1 GCA_021159785.1 Staphylothermus sp.
AGTGCTTGTTCTAATACTTTTGCTATATCAATGTTCTTGAGTGCGGCAACAAGGGATTTTACTTTTACATCGTCTACTTCTATACCAGCTGCTTCTAATACTTTCTTTAGGTTTTCTTCGTTAATTTCTTTTCCAGCCTTATAGAGTAATAGGGATGCATATATGTACTCGATCTCTCCTCACCTCTTGATTAAATCCAGTTGTTTCACCAACGCCACCGACTTGGATAATCTAGGTGTTTTAAAATAAATCCTCCTTAATAAAAATATTTGTGTTCTTAGCCGAAGAGTGCTCCTAGACCTTCGGCAAGTTCTTCTTCACTAACAGTTTCTTCTTTCTCTTCTTCCTCAGCAGGTTTCTCCTCTTCCTTCTTCTCCTTTGCAGGAGCTGTTGGCGTCACTGTAGGTACTTCAAGCCCTAGTTCAGGAGCATGCTTGGATACTTCAAGTGCTAAAGCTAGTGCTTTAGCTATAGCAGTTCTGAATACGTACTCTGCTGTATCTGGTGTAATGTATCCTGCTTCGGCAGCTAATGCTAGTGCTTCACGATATGCCTTAGTTAGTGAGAGCTCTAATACTTCTGGTACTGGCCATGCTATTTCAGCACCTACCTTTAATGCATCTATGTGCGCTGATCTGATCTGTTCAACGTATTCATCGATATTGAGTACTAACTGATCGCCTGGAATAAGTACTCCTCCATCATATGCTACTTTGACTTTTATTTTTACTTCTTTTAACGCGATACCAAGACGTTGCAATAGGCTTGCAAGCTCTTCTGATATAACGTCTCCAGGTTTAGCGACCTTAGTATCGCGAGTAATAACTATGGTGTTACCTTGCACTCTTACGGGGATTTTTAATTTGCTAAAGGTGCTCAATATAGGTCCTGGAGATAGACCTGTATTACCTTCGGGAACTATTATTTCTTGTTCTGCTATTTCGCCTGGCTTATAGAAAGTCTTCGCTTTATGCTTCTCTAACAGTAAACCAAGCTCAAATGCATTAAGGTTCGTGAATAATATTATGTTTTGACCAGTCAATATGTCTTCGAACTTACTTGTATCAAAACCGGCTGCTTTTAGCGCCCTAAGTATTAATCTGTTTTTAGATACTCTGAAGACTATTTTCTTTCCAAGTTTTTTCCTCAGTTTTTGTAACTGGTTTGTCGGGAATCCGGTTAGATCAGCTATAGCGAAGACTGGATAAGTTTTGAATAATTTTGTAAGATACTCTACTTCTTCGATTTTCCACTGCGGGATTCTTTTGGCCCGAGGAACACTTGTAGCAGACATTTATATGTCACCTCTATCCAACCACTTCAACGGGTGGACCCATAGTTGTTTTAACAACAATTTTAGCGATATTATTAGCACCGTTAGGTAGTTTTGTTTCTAACAATGATAATATGGTTTGCGCATTGGTGACCAAGTCTTCTGGATCCATATCCTCTGTACCAATTTTAGTCATTATCTGTGGCTGATCCTTGTTACGAAGGAGAACTACTGATTTATATCGATTCATGACCGCCTCTATATCTGCAGCTGGTGGGACAGGCACGGGTATCTTTCCACGTGGACCTAGGGCAGGGCCTAAAACTCTACCAGCATTAGCCATTAAGTCTGTTCTAACAAGAACCCAATCACATTCTTGTGCCACTTTTTTAGCATCCTTCTTACTCATACCCATTAGTTCTGTTCTCGTAATTACTCTATAGGCCCCAGCCTTCCTAGCTTTCTCCGCCATTTCACCATCTGCAACAACACATATTATACGATCCTTTCCTAGACCCTTTGGTAGAAATACTGTTTCCCTTATTCTTCCTTGAGGGCTTTTTGGATCAATATCTTTTAAGACAATTATTAATTCAACACTTTGCTTAAAGTTTCTTTTCTTACTATATTTGATCGCTTTGATGATCCCTTCTTTTAACTGGTCATTTGTTGGTAGAGGCATCTTATATCTCACCCTCTTCTTTCTCCCACTCAGGCTCATACTTTGCTAATACAGCATCATATAATCCTTCATCTATTTCTTTCTGGACGTCCTCTGGATCTTTTCCTTCTACCGTAATGCCTATACTACGAGCAGTCCCTAATATTGTTTTTACAGCTGCTTTCAACGTTTTAGCCGTTAATTGTTCTTTTTTAAGGACAGCTATTCTTATGATCTTTTCTATTGAGAGATCTCCTATTTTCTGATGTGCTGGATCTCCAGGTGGTTGCTTAACTCCAACTTCTTTTAAGAGAAGTGCTGTTGTTGTTGGAATACCTACTTTTATTTCAAATTTTCTTGTAGCTGTATCCACAATTACCTCTACGGGCACTGTTAAACCTTCGAATTCCTTTGTAGCCTCGTTAATGGCTTTGACTACTTCCATGACATTAACCTTTAATGGTGAAAGCGTTGGTCCTAGTGGAGGCCCTGGAGTGGCTTTTCCACCCTCAACCATTATTTTAATTACTTTCTTCCCCATAGTTATACACCACCTTTCTTAACAGGCTTTACATAATCACCCGGAACAGTTATAGGTACATTGAAAGCAGCTTCTAATATACTAAGCATTACCATGTTTTTATCCTTATCTACACTAATAACTTGAGCTTTCATCCCCCTAAACGGTCCCCGCACAATTTCAACTACGTCTCCTTCTCTAATCATTTCAATAACAGGTTTCGGTTTAATTAATCTCTCTATTTCTTCTCGAGAAACCCTTATTGGTTGTGTGCTTTTAACATATTTAACTTCGCTGATCAATCTATATACTGATGCAAGTTTAACGGATTCTATGAAAACATATCCTCTTATACCCGGTGGAACTATAATAGATTTAACACCAGGGTCTTCCCCAAGCATGGCTATATTGTTTGCTCTATTCTCGAGTACAAGAGCTACATCTATTTCCCTACCAGTCGTCGTTCTAACAGCATAATAGCTTATTTTCGCCATGTTATTAGCCACCATAGAACGCTTGTGGGAAAATGAAGGTTATAAAAATGAATCTTATAATGAATGAAATTGAGCCAACGAGCGTTAATCCAAGCAGACTTATTTTTAAATTAGTCATATATTCTTCTCTCGATGGCTTAGTGGCCAATCGTATTATTTTTCTCCACGAATCAATTATTTCTCTAAAACCCATTATAACCACTCCAAATCATTCATTAAACCGATAATATTTTATCTAGAAATTCATCAATATTAAAAGGTTTTAAATCTTTATATCCTTGTCCAACACCCATCATTATTACTGGTTTCTTAATGCTATAAACAACACTTAGTGGCACACCTCCTTGTTCATATGCATCGACTTTTGTTACAATAATAGCATCAACGCCAACAGCATTATTGAAAAAGATTGCTTGTTCTACAGCATCATTGCCTGTTAATGCATCTACAACTAGTATTTTACGATGTGGTTTAACGACTCTAACAATTTTCCTAAGCTCGTCAACAAGATTAGCGTCCGTATGCATTCTCCCAGCTGTATCTATTAAGACAACATCATATCCTTTCTTTTCTGCATATAATATTGCATCATATGCCACGGCAGCGGGATCGGAACCATACTTTCCTGTAAATACAGGTATTCCTATTTTTTCACCATGATACTTTAATTGTTCTTGTGCACCTGCTCGAAAGGTATCTGCTGCAACCATTAAAGGTTTAAAACCCAATTCCCGATATTTTACAGCAATTTTAGCGATCGTTGTTGTTTTACCTACGCCATTAACGCCCAGGAAAACTATTTTATAAGGTTTATGCTTTTTTGCTTCACTAAAGATATCTATTTGTTCAAGATCCTCAAAATAACTTCTCAAAATCTTTCTTAGAAAATGTACCAATTCATCCTTGTTTCTTATTTCTTTTTTATCTATAGCTTCAAGTATTTTTTCAGAAATATCCTCAACAACTTCAAATGCAACATCATTGGATATAAGTTCTAATTTTAACTCATCGAGAGCTTCTAATAATTTATCTCTCGAGTATATAGCTGAAGAAGCTTTTTCTATAAATTTTGAAAATACTTGCCTAATTTTCTTAAACAATTCTGATACACCATATGATACACTATTTTTACTGTTCGGATTCACCTAGTC
>JAGHDU010000011.1 GCA_021159785.1 Staphylothermus sp.
GCTTTATTATTGTTATTCCTTATTATCATAAATATGTCAATGGATGTGTTTACCGTGTATGCATTCAATGAACCAAGTGATGTGAGTTCTAGGCTGGATATTGTTGTAAAAGAGTTCTTGTCGAAATACAACATCCCAGACTTTGTACTGGAGTCTATACCAGAAAATCTTCCCGAGGTCCTCAAAGATGGTGCTAAATTATCTTATATTATTGCTTTGGAGGGAATTGTTGTATTAAAGAATAATGGTATATTGCCTTTGGATAGAAACAGTAGAGTCGCAGTATTTGGTGCGGCACAGCATTGGGCTTGGAATTATCACTGTGGTGGATCATCCTATGTTAAGGTACCCGAGGAAAGACTAGTGACGCTATTAGAGGGTCTTAGAAACTCTGGTTTTAACGTGGATGAAGAAATAGTGTCTCGCTACGAAGAAGCTGGCGGAAAGGAGTTAGTGTTTAGTGACGATGAGATGGCGGAATATGCCTCGAGGAATGATGTGGCCATAGTCGTTATTGGAAGGAGTGCTACTGAAGGCGCAGATATGGCTGATGGCTCTTTCTACTTACGTGATAATGAGAATAAGCTCCTCCAGCAAGTCACGAAATACTTCGATAAAGTAATAGTGGTATTAAATACACCCGGCCCTATTTCGGTGAATTGGGATAATGAAGAGATCGATGCCATACTATGGGTTGGATTCCCCGGCGAGCAGGGAGGAAACGCTATTGCATCAATACTAGCAGGTATAGCGGCTCCCAGCGGTAAACTACCAGATACATGGGCGAAGTCTTTAGAAGACTATCCATCAACTAAGTACTTCAGTAAGTTCATGGCAAAATATTACGAAGACATCTACGTTGGTTACAGATATTTTGACACATTCGGTGTCGAGCCAGTATATCCCTTCGGCTATGGTTTATCATATACGGATTTCGAAATAGAAGTACTCAATACTAGTCTCTCCGAAACACAGTTCATAATATCAGTCCTTGTAAGGAATAAAGGAAAATACCCTGGTAAAGAGATCATTCAAGTATATGTATCCAAACCAAGCGATGAACTAGAAAATCCATACCAAGAACTCATAGCTTTTACTAAAACAGATCTTTTAGAGCCAGGCAAACAACAAGTTATCAAAATAACATTTAATATTTCATCACTAGCATCTTATGATGAAAATACGAGTTCATGGATACTAGTTAAAGGCGATTACATAATACGCGAGGGCACGTCTTCAAGAAATACGAGTATAGCTGCTATTCTAAACGTACCTGACCGAGTTGTTTTAATGAAAACTAGGAATAGATTACATAGCCCACAAATTGAACGTTTGTCAAAGAAAGAAGCTAAGGTATTTTTATGTCCATGCAGGGAAAAAGGTCTTGCCACTGCACCGAGATATGTTGTTGATACTACGTTGTTTAAATCAATAGATAAATCAAAAACTATTACAGAGATCAATAAGCCCCCAGAATTTCCAGAGGTACCGGGACAACTAAATATAACGTTAAGAGATGTTGTGGAGGGGAAGTATACACTTGAGGAACTAGTAGGGCAATTATCACTAAAAGAACTAGTAGATATAACAATAGGTCTTCGTGAATATCCATGTCGCGAGATACCAGAGCTTAGACATGCTGATGGACCCAATGGAATGAGAGATGGTCCCTCACCCAATCCGGGCGGGATCGCTTATCCAAGTGCCAGTATCTTAGCAGCTTCATGGAACATTGAACTAGCAAGAATATATGGTATACAGATAGGTAGGGAAATGATATGGGCAAACCTTACATTATGGTTAGGACCAGCGATTAATATTCATAGAAACCCACTTGGCGGTAGGAACGCTGAGTACTTCTCAGAAGACCCACTATTGACCGGCGTACTCGCCTCGGAGATTGTGAAGGGTGTTCAAAGCCACAATGGATTAGGAGCAGTAGTTAAACATTATGTAGCCTATGAGCAAGAATTCAATAGATTTAAACTAGATGTATACGCTTCTGAAAGAGCTCTGCGCGAAATCTACCTAAAACCATTCGAAATAATCGTTAAAACAGCTGATCCATGGTGTATCATGACATCCTATAATAAACTAAATGGAATATACACAGGCAATGACCCCGAATTGATACAGAGCATACTTAGATATGAATGGGGATTCAACGGATTCGTAATGACTGACTGGGGGTCTGGAAGCTATAACTATTTGGCCTATATTGCTGGTAATGATGCATTAATGCCATATGAACTCAACCTATACGCAAATGTTTGGAAACAAGTAGATACATCCATTAAGAGCGGGGATCTTGACATATCTTATCTTAGAAGAAGCGCTTACAACATACTCAAAGTAGCACTAAGATCCAGAGCATTGGCAGAAAAACTAGGAATACCACAAGAAAAACTATACACGTACGAACCCCCATCAAGCCTAATAACAATAACAAAAACATTACCCGAAACAATACAACAAGAAAAAACAACTACAACAACCCAAACCACAGCTTTGACGGAAACAACTACAACACAACCAACAACTACGTCATCAATTACGAAACAATCAGAAAAAACAGAGCCAGGCAAACTAGACCTTATCAGAACATTATCGGTTATCCTACCAGTAATCGCTGCAGGTGTGATTATACTATTTATCTATTTATGTACAGGTGCAAGAAAACATAGAACATAGCCATTTTTGACCACTTTTCACATAATAGATCCTTAGAATTCTTTGCGATAAGTTTTGGAATTTAAGATCCAAGCTGTAAACTAATCACCAAGGCACACTGCATCTTATATTCTAGTATTTTTTCTAATACATCAATGTATTCATTAATGTGCTGAGAAAGTATAAGGAGAGAATATTGTTCTTATTGAGATTTTCATTTTTCCATATAATACTAATGTATTGTTTTTATACTTGGCTAAATAAAATATATTAAACGTAGACTATAAATCTAGATCTAGGGGTTGTTATCATGAATTTGAAGAATGTATTCATAATCCTATTAATTGGTCTATTAGTTCTACCAGCGGTATCAATAGCTACATCACTCGAGGAGATTAAAGCACTTGCATCATCACCTGAGCCAGGAGATGTTGTCCTTGTATGGGTCCCCGGTGGTTTCTGGGCCGATCCCGTTGATGTTAATGGTATACTTTACCACAACTGTACTTGGCCTGGACAATTAGTTACAAGGAGCGATGGTACAACACTATGGATTGAACCAAACTTCTGGAATGTTGCAAATGCGACAGGAGAAAACTACATGAGGTTTATTAAGAGCAAGGATCAAGTAGCATTCTACGCTTCCTTAAGCAACGTTGAAACAGTGTGGGGCGGAATAGCTTTTGGTAATCCAGACGCTGTATTTGTTGGAAGAACACCACCAGGAGTTGCAGGGGGCACTGTTCTACCACCAACTGGTGGATACACATGGTTCGCGTTACCAATGGCAGCACAAGACTTTCTGAACCAATATGATTCTCTCTATGCGAAGGTCAACTATGAAGTAGTTAAAAGCGACGATACATTAGTTAGAACAGGACTTCTCATGTGGTTTGAAAACGCAGATGATGGAAGCGGTCTTGCAGAGGTATACGTAGCATTCCATGACGATTTTGGTGGATGGGTCGGTGACAAAACCGTTGTAAAAACAATGAATGTACCCATAATTGTAAATGGTGAACTATTGGATGCTGAATTCGAGGTGCAGAGAGCGTTAAGCGGTGGTGGTTGGGCAGCAATAGTATTTTTACTCAAGAACGCTGACATAATGAGTGGCGAAGTTTATATTGATCTAAAACCATTCGTTAATGAAGTATTCGATCAATTAGTTAACTTCTTCGGAATACCGGCAGAAAAGGTAGTATGGAGTAGTGTAGCGTTCTCTTCATATTTTGGTAGTGAGGGAACTGAAGCAGAGCTTGGATGGATACTCTATGATGCAAGAC
>JAGHDU010000009.1 GCA_021159785.1 Staphylothermus sp.
GTGGGCATATAGGATAGGGGCTGGGAAGAGGTGGCCACCAGCCACTATCCAAAAATACAATTTACACAAATACGGGCGAAAAGTCCCGAGAATAAGACCTCTTACATGGAATGTCTTCTGGAAGAAAATAAAGGAAATAGAGAAGGATATAGGAGTAAGAGTAAGTTGGTCAATGAATGAATGGGGTATGAAGAAAACAAGAAGATACCCATGTCCATATAGAACTGGAGATAGGGTTATTGCCGAGGTTTTGTTTCCAGGAGTATTCAGAGGCGAATATATTGGAATAATCAAGGATAAACATAGTGAATGGTTGGTAACGATTCCAGCGAGAAAGATCAAATTGGGAGCGAAGTACTTAGTCGAGATAATAAGCGATAAAGATTCATTACTAATAGCAAAAACTATAGGAAAACTATAACGATAAGCTTAATAATCCACCATAATATCCAGAGAATACTAGGAGGGGGCCAGCCGATAGCCGAGGCTCTTAACCCGTAGGTCCCGGGTTCAAATCCCGGCGGGCCCGCTTCCTCATTATCTAAACATTCTTCTTCTAAAATACACAGACTATGTAACCAATTAGTAATTACAGGGAACATTCGATGAATACTGTAAATATAAAAAATACTTATTTAAGACCATTATTCAAGAGAGAGAAACTTCTAGCTGATGAGCTGTTTATAGTTCCAGGAACACCACTGCTGTATATTAAAAGCGAGAATATGATAGTTTTCTCCGATGTACACTTGGGTTTCGAGGAAGCCGTTGCTAGAGGGTTAGATTATACTGTTCGCGGAAGAAGTTCAGGATATGCTGGAATGTTTATTCCAAGAATTCAATTAAAGAAAACTTTCAATATTTTAGAAAAAGTAATTAAACTACTAAGTCCTCGAAAAGTTCTTATCAATGGTGACCTAAAACACGCTTTTGATAGACTGCTAAGACAAGAGAAAAATGAAGTTAAAAAACTCCTAGATTACTTACTTGAGAAAAACGTCCGTGAAATACTAATCATTAGAGGAAATCATGACAACTATTTACCACTAGTACTAAAAGATTACGGCTTAGAACTACATAGAATGTTCGAACTAAATATTAAAGGATACAATATATTATTCCTACATGGTCATTTCGATTATGACATTAAAAAGTACGACGTAGTTATAATAGGCCACGAACACCCCAGTCTTAGGTGTTTCGAGATCTATAGATTTCCCGTATTTTTGAAAATACCTACTACTAATTCGAGTTTTCTTGTCTTGTTACCTGCTATTAGTCCTTATCACCCCGGAACCCAGATCAGTATAATGACGGACAATTATTTATCGCCATTAATTAAGAAGTATGGGATTATGGAAGAAGCAAAACCAATTATTTGGCTAAGCTATTCGGATTCTGAAAATGTCGATATGCCAGGCTTGATAAGGGTGTCTACAGAGTTAATTAACATAGATGATTTTCTCATTGACTCAGAACATGTATCAATAATAGAATTCACAAATATTGAAACTGCCCTTATGATATGCGGTGAGTTATATTTTTAAATCTATTGCAGGGTTTTTGAAAATTTGATAGTGTATAACCCGTGTGTAAGCGTTACTGTAATATGATTAATTTTCAAGGCTTCTTCTCTCACGGTATCTACGATAATTTTTGCTATATCATTTGCGTATTTGGATAGATCCTTTCTATATACATTTCTGAGTTTTGTAACGTATATAACTACATCAAGGTTTTTATCATCACCTTTTACGATTATTTTTGATATCGTAATCCCGTATTGTTTCATGTATTCAGCGATTACCGTATTAAATTTAAATATAAGCCTATCATATCTAAGAGCGTCTTTTACTAGAATAGCTTTCTTCCCCCTAGCTCTCTTATTTACTGCCCTTTTTGCCTCGTGTATCGATGTTCTTTTCTCAGAGATAAGTCTTTGTGCTTCATCATTATCTCTTGTTTGTGTTTCTTGTACATGGATTTTAGTAGATTCATGGCTTATTTTTCTCATTTTATTTTTTACAGCTTTTCTTCTTCCTAGTTCTTTCCCAAGTTCTATTGCCTCTATAATACCAACCTTATACATATTCCTCTTAATTGAATCAATAAGTACCGAGTACGCTTCTCTCCCCAAGACTTTTTTGTCGAGAAAAACTCCATATATTCCATAGATCTCGTCCCCACACATATTTAGTATAACTTCATCCCATTGACCAGTTTTTCGTTGTAAATTGATTAAATAATACATACATGTATTAGCTGAAGAACTTATGAGTTCATCAAAGAATTTATTTAGATCAACACCTACAATTCTCGTTACTCCTCTAAAGATACCTTCTTGCATAATCCTTGTACTAAAATCTTTACTGCCGAATATTCTGCTATATTCATCTATTCTTTCCGAAACCTTATATTTTGGTTCTTTCCTAGTTTTGTTTTCATTCATTTAATCACCAAATCACCGATATTATTCAGACTATCGACCCTTCCTCATCCCCGCAGAAGCGGGTTGGTCTATGTCGGCTTCAACATCCCAACTATATATACTATATTGTTTATACTATCTTAATAAATTAACAAATAACGGTGAAACA
>JAGHDU010000078.1 GCA_021159785.1 Staphylothermus sp.
GCACTACTGCATCAGATGATCTCACATTATTTGCGTCTCTTGCAAAGAAACTACCGTACTTGGGAGCAAGTTTCTCCATTTCCTCTGCTAGTTTGTATAGTTCATCTTTATTATCAAGAATTCTTACCTGTATGTTGTTCATACCTCTGGCTTTTGGAGCAGTTATCGCTGATGAAGACATAAGTTTTGCAATAGTTATAACTGTATCTCTAATAATATCCTTTTCTTCAATCATAATGAACACCTAGTTTTCCTATATTGTATGCATCTATAGATTTAATTTATTGCAGATCCATTAAATATGTAGTTTGTAGTATTGTGTACAATAATCCCCAAATAATAATATAGGATTGTTGAGTAATTCCGTTTCTATAAAACAAAAGCTTTAAGTCTCGTTCGGACGGTGTACTATAATTAAAATAAGCAAATATAGTGATATCTACGGATCTCAATTTGCCTTACCAATTGATTGTTGGCGATAAGACAATTGTTATAAGGGAACCAGAGACACCGGAGGATTATAGGAAATTAATGGATATACAAATAGAGATATGGGGAATGCCGGATTATTCAGAAGCAGTAGCTTATTATATGTTGATAGCCAGTCATCGTAATGGAGGAATAGTTCTCGGAGCATTTGAAGAACCCAGTGGTAGAACTATTAGATTAATATATACTGTTCCAGCCTTTAAGGATGGTAGGTTATACATGTATAGTCACCTAGCGGGTGTCATCCCGGAATATAGGTATTTGGGTATGGGGAAGATAATGAAAATTTTCCAGAGGAAATTAGCTATTGAGAAGGGGTAACACCTCATAGAATGGACCTTTGATCCTTGTCAAAGTAGTAATGCATATTTTAATATTGTAAAAATGGGTGCAATAGTAAGAAGATTTTACATAAATTATTATGGGGAACTATTAGATGAAATAAATAGAGGTATGCCAACAGATAGATTTATTGCAGAATGGTATATTAGATCACCCAGGGTTAAAGAAATTATTGAGAATAACAAGAAAAGTACGATACCTTATGAAAAACTCTTAGAGCTAGATCCCCATATAGCTACACACGTAGAGATCCGAGATAATAAACCCATCCTAATAGATACGTCTTTATCCAATAAAAGAGACATAGTGGTCATAGAGATTCCTGGAGACATAAATGAATTAAAGAAAAAGGATCGAGAACTAATGCTTAATTGAAGAATTAAGTTGAGGAAAATATTTGAATACTATCTAAATAAGCATGGATACATAATCACGAGTTTTACAACGATGATTGAGGATGGAGTATTGAGGATGGAGTCCGTAGAAGCTTCTATATATTATGGAGAAGAAATATTGAACTAGTACTCCAAGGACGTTATCCATGGGAACAATTACCTAGAGAGGATACAGTATGAGGATCAAAAAGATCAGAGTTTTCCACGTAGTTATGAAGCTCAGAGAATATTTTGAAATAAGTTTTGGCGGCATGTTAGATAGACCCTGTGTTATTGTGGCAGTTGAGGATGAAAACGGTATTGTTGGTTGGGGTGAAGCACCAGTAGACGATGGACCTTGGTATAGCTATGAAACAGTAGATACCACGATGTATGTATATAATGAATTCATTATTCCATTGTTGAGCAAAAAACCCAGAAATAGATAAACCATTGGAATTCATTGAGAGAGTAAAGAGAATTAGAGGATATAGAATGGCGAAGGCTGGCATTGAGTTCGCATTATGGGATCTATACGCTAAACACCTCAAAGCGCCACTATATAAGGTAATTGGTGGTATTAAGAACGTCGTTGAATCCGGGATTAGTATAGGTGTAATAGGTGATATGGATAGATTATTGAAACTTGTCAGCAAGTATTTAGAAAGAGGTTATAGAAGGGTCAAGATAAAAATAGCGCTCCAGGAAGGGATGTATTACCAGTTAAAACTATTAGGAAAGAGTACGGTGACATACCTCTACAAGTTGATGGTAATGCAGCATATACACTTAAAGATTTAAATATTTTCGAAGAGCTAGACAAGTATAATTTGTTAATGATAGAACAACCGCTCTTATACGAGGATCTGTATGAACATAGTATTCTCCAATTGAAGATAAGAACACCAATATGTCTAGATGAAAGCATTAAGAACATATATAATGCACAAGCCGGCCATAAACTTGGAATTTATAAAATAATAACGTGAAACCAGCACGAGTTGGTGGTTTAACGGAAACAATAAAGATTAACGACTTCGCATTAAGGAACAATATACCTATATGGATTGATGGTATGCTCGAAACCGGGATCGGTAGAGCATTCCAAGTAGCAGCAGCTACACTTCCAGCTGTAAAATATCCAAATGATAGATCGGAGTCAAGTAGATATTATGAGGAAGAAATAGTAGATCCTCCATGGACTATTGATAAAGGCTATATCGGAGTGCCTGAAAAACCAGGAATAGGTGTTGAGGTGCTTGAAAGAGTTCTGAAAAAGTATGTGATTAGGTAAAAAGAATACGTTTTTCATTAAATTACGAATTCATGGATAAATGATGGAATAACCAACGTGTATTTTCTTGAATTTATCGCCAAAAGTATTCATTAGTAAGAATTCTCCTAAGAAACCCGTACAATGTCCTGCATGAACTTCTTCAACACCCATAGAATATAACTTTTCTGCAATAGTCTCTATTTTTTCCCTATTCATTGATAATAAGTGGAATCCACCAATGACGCTATAAGGTTCCGACCCCGTTATCTTAGATGCATGTTCAACTATATTTATTATTCCCGAGTGAGAACATCCACCAATTACTATAACTCCCTTTTCAGTCTTGATAGCCAATCCTGTGTCGTCTAGGAGTTTGTGCTTTACCAATTCATAATTTTCAATAGTATAATTATTTTCAAGAACTGGTGCTAGGTCTGGGTAGTATCTATTTATTTCACCAAGAAAATATACTCCTGGAGCGATTTCAATCGAATTCTTTACTAGTATAAAATAGGCTCCTTGCTCTTCATATTCCCTCCTAATATGGGGCAAACCTATGTTTAACCTAATATTATTCTCGGAGATGTAGATTGAAGGTTTAAATATATCCGGGTGAGCGATGACTGGAATTTTCTTCTTAATGTATTTAAGAATACTTAGTAGTCCTCCCGTGTGGTCATAATGATTGTGAGATAATACTATTGAATCTATATCTGTCAAGTCTATTCCTAATAGGTTAGCATTATGAATAATGGCGTCTCCGTATTGACCAGTGTCAAACAATATTTTATGGATCTTGTTGTTTTCGTCCATTATCTCGATATAGATCGATAAACCGTGTTGAGCAAGTAAATTTCTTGTTTCATATCCAGCGTAATCATCTGCTAAAACAACTAGTCTTACCAAGGAAGTAATAC
>JAGHDU010000165.1 GCA_021159785.1 Staphylothermus sp.
GCTATATAGTGGTACATTCCCTTGACCATGGTGTACAACCTTGTATCGTTCTCTCGCCTAGAAGGTATAGACAAGAAAACTGGTTTATAAATATTAAGAGAAGAAATATATTCTTATCGTAGTTGCCCGACTTAATTAAGAGTAAAAAACATTGTATTACGTGCAACGTATAAATAGCTTTGATACGTGGGTTCAAAGAGAGTTTGAGTATCTAGGAGTGATTAGTAATGCCTCCCCCAGAAAAAATAGTAGGAATTATAGGTAAGACCAATGTAGGAAAATCAACACTCTTTACTGCTTTAACTATGGCCCCTGTAGAAATAGCTAATCACCCATTTACCACTATTGAACCAAACGTCGGAGTAGGTTATGTTAGGAAAGAATGTGTACACGTGGAATTAGGTTTAAAAAAATGTACTCCAAGAACTGGGTTCTGCATACGTGGGAATAGGTTTATCCCAGTAAAAATAATGGATGTAGCAGGCCTAATCCCCGGCGCGTCTCAGGGTAAGGGTTTGGGTAACAAATTCATGGACGATCTCAGACAAGCAGATGTATTAATACATGTCGTAGATGCATCTGGTTCTACATCTCTAGAAGGCTCTCCCTCCAGGCCAGGTACATATGATCCAGTTGAAGAAGCAGTAGTTATCCAAAAAGAAGTTGATGAATGGTTCAAAAGTGTTGTAAAAAGAGTATGGGAGAACAAGATCTCCAGGCAGATCTATATGGTACATAATCCAATTGATTATATTACACAAAACCTCTCTGGACTCAGCGTGAAGAAACATCATGTTATAAAAGCTATTGAAAACGCTGGATTAGTGGACAAGAATCCTAGGAAATGGAATGCCTCCGATGTTGAAAAATTTGCTGTTGAATTAAGAAAAGTTAGTAAACCGATCATTATCGCTGCCAATAAGGCTGACTTACCATATGCTGAGGAAAACATTTTGAGATTAAAGAAAGTATTTGGAGAAGAAAGAGTTATACCTATCAGTGCGCTTGCCGAGTATATCCTTAGGAAAGCATCACAAAATAAATACATAGAATACATACCCGGCGATCCTGATTTTAAGATAATAGATGATAAGAAGTTATCCCAACAACAAAAGCGAGTCTTGGAAATGATCAGAGAAAAGGTTTTGAAAAAGTATGGAGGGACAAGTGTTCAGAGACTTTTAAACCACGCTGTATTTAATGTTTTAGATCTAATTGTTGTTTATCCAGTTGAAGATCCAAATAAATTTACTGACCATTATGGAAATATATTACCCGATGCATACCTTGTGCCAAGAGGAACTACTGTGAGAGAGTTAGCTTACATGGTTCATACCGATTTAGGTAAGACATTTCTCTATGCGATAAATGCTAAAACTAAAGAGAGAGTCGGCGAGGATTATGTATTAAGAGACAATGATGTTATTAAAATAGTTGCTACTGCTGCTCGGAAGAAGTAGCACTTGCAAGTTTTTTCCAATATTCAACTGCTTTTCTATAGTAATAGTTATCACTTTTATGTGGGCCGAAGTACTCCAATCCCTTAGTATTTATGGTGTTTCTTAATTCGTCTGCTTCCTCTTTAGTTATTTCGCCATGTTTTTCGAGATAATCTATTACTTTGATCGCTTCTTCACGTGTATGGCATCTCCTTATATAATCTATAGGTCCTGGTAAATAGCCTCTCCATGGATCAGGCATTGGTTTTCTAATGGTTAACACGAGATCTCCTTCTGGATTTCCGAGTAATTCTTTAGCTAAATGTGGATACTTTTTCTTCAATTCATCAATATTAATTCTCATGATTTTTTACCCTATTTTATAGAGTCTCTATACATGTTTATTCTTGAGGTAAGTCCTCTATATATCCTATCCCGAACCATTTGTAGAAACTTCTAGCTGGCACATCTCTATAAACTATTGCCCCAGGCGCTATCCATGAATATGAACCTATCTTTACTCCGGGCATAAGTGAAACATTTATACCTGTCTTAACGTGTGCTCCAACTACAGCTCCAAATTTTCTTCTACCGGTAGACACTAGTTGATTCTTAATATACATTTTAACTGGTTTATTATCAAATCTAAGGTTAGCAATAATAGTACCAGCACCAAAATTGACGTGCTCGCATATAATGCTATCTCCTACGTAACTTAGATGACTAATTCTCACGTTCTCCATTATAAGACTCTCTTTCACCTCGACTGAGAATCCTATTTTGCTCCCGTTACATATTGTTGAATAAGGCCTTATCCTTGCAGAAGGACCTATTTCAGTATTTTCACCAATATACGCTGGTCCTTCGATATATGTGCCAGATCTTACATAAGCGTTTCTAGCAATTATTATTTTACCCTTTATGGAAACATTTGGTTCTATGTGACCATTTATCCTAGTTTCTATTTTATTTAAAGCCATCTTATTGGCTTCCAATATATGCCAAGGCTTTCCAATATCTATCCATTTAGATCCATCGAATTGTATGACTCTAATCATTTTATTGTTTCTAACAATGTTTGATAATATATCTGTGAATTCTTTCTCCCCTCTCGGACTAAATGGGATGTCTTTGCTTTCTTCTATATCCTTTATTCTTATTTTGTAAATACCGGCATTGATGAGGTTACTTGGTGGATTTAAAGGTTTTTCTATAATTCCCTGCAGATAATTGCCTTCGATAACTAATACACCATAGTCTTTTGGATTATCCTTCTCTACTCCAAGGATGACATTTCCTTCGATTTTGGATATTTCTCGTAAAATATCCCAGTTTTCGAGGAAAATATCACCATATATTATGAGTGCATCATCATCTAGGTCTGTATAGGATATTGCCTTTATAACAGCGTCTCCAGTACCTAGTTCAGGGTACTGCTCTACAAAACGTATTTTAAAACCATATTTGTGCTTGATATTTTCGATATACTCCATTACCTTTTCTTTTAAATAGCTTATGACTATGAGGACTTCATCGATATCTTCAATGTTAGATAATGCATCTAATTGCCATTCAAGCAAGGGTTTACAAAGTATAGGAATTAAGGGCTTAGGTCTTGTCTCTGTTATAGGTCTTAGTCTTATTCCTTTACCTGCCGCGAGTATTATAGCTTTCATGATCCATCGACCTATATTCATGATATAATACTGTCGCTAAAGCTATAAGTCCAGCGGCTGCAGCATAGTCTGTGGATAGAGTAATTCCGGGGGCAACGTCTACAATTAGATCTGCATATCTATAGATCCCAACAGGTATCCCTTCACGTGAACCAAATAAGAGATTAATACGTTTCTTTTGACGAAGTACTAATTCTTTTAACTCTGCTCTTACATCACCAATGTATTTACCTTCAGGTTCAAAAACTATTATTACTTCATCGTATCTATCCCTAACTAATTGATGTAAATCCATAAGATAAACAGGCGTTTTTCTAGGTTTATACGGATAGCTCTTTAATTGGATATTATATCTTGATTCTATTCCCTCTCTTACGCCTCTGATAAAATACTCAAGTTGATAAGCATCTACGATCCCTGTAGGTGCAATAACTAGTTCTTTTACCTCGAAATTTTGTACTTCTCTTCCTATTCTTTTACCCATAACAAGAGCTGAGTCTAGGGGGCCTAGATAAGGCATTTGTATAATAGCTATCTTCTTGAAGAAGCTTCGTAATTCTTTTTTCTCTGGAGAATATTTATGATATTCAAAGCTCCCGGGAAGTATAGCTATGTATGCATAGTCTTGAATAATCTCTATTAAAACGATCTTATCTGGATATCTTAGATTTACTGATGCATTAGTATATTTTCGAATACAATCCCCGACAATTACATTAACATCAATACTTGTAAAATTATGTTTTCCACGGCGTGTTGTTCTCACAGCAAATGTTTCGTTCCTGGATATTTTACTGGTAGCTAAATCTTTGATCTCTGTACAAATTACATTGGGATCGGCTTTTATTATTAAATCTATGGGTATAATTTTATCGGCTTCGGGGACTTGCTCTTCTATTAATTTAGCTAGCGCGTCACGGTCATATTTACAAGACTTAATTAGCACTAATCCTTTAAACCCGAGAGGACTGGGCCACGTTTCAGCACATTCATCTATTTCACGTATTCTACTCAACACTATTTTTTCGAATCCTATGCTAGTTTTAATTAGAATGTTATAGTCTTTGCTCAAGTAGCATTCACCGATATTTTGTAATATACTGCACTAGATTAACTAGGTTATTTAGTCATATATAATAATAAATTCTAGAATTAGCTAATATAGATGTTATATATAATTGCAGATTGTAAAAGAATTGTTGTTTTTACCGATGTATAGATATATTATTAATGTAGAGAAATAATAGAGTTTTACTTCTTTAACTGAAGTGGAGAAACTACTACTGCTGGCTTTGGTCCCTCTGGTGTTGGAATCATTAATAGTTTTGACTTGTAGACTTCGACTTTTCTAATGGGATAGATCTTCCTAGCTCTTTCTGCTATTACAGCGCTCATTTTACCAAAGATCATTTCTTGTATTAATTCGTTTAACGTTAATTGTGGTACTCGTTCTTTCACATATTCTTCCATGATTTTCCTTATGGCTCTCTTCTGACTAGTGTTGCATCTATAACTTGTGAGAGCGATAATAGTTAACCTTAAGTGGTATCCATCTTTTGTAACGACATTGAATATACCTTGTATTTTGCTACTCTTCCTCCTTACAAGGCTCTTAATATAATCTCTTGATAATTCATGTCCCTTGAATCTTGTAAGGGCCTTATCTTCCTTCACGTCTATTATCTGGAAGTATAATCTTACATGGACTTGCGTTATATCACCAGTGATATCGTATAGGGTTGTCTCCATTACTCTACCTATTAGCTTTAATGGGTCATCTGCTGGAGTTGTACCTATGACTATGTTTCCAAAAACATCAGGTGCTAAGACTTCGTACCATTTTTTGAGTTTCCACTTATCTCTTACTGCAAATTTTCTGCGTGCAGGCAATATTAGTTTACCCCTATACGTTATTTCTTTTTCTCTTTGTCTCATACAGTTTAAGGGCTATTTAAGCATTATCAAAACATTGTCTATCATTTCTATTATTGATAATATTTCATCCAATGCGCCTCTAAGTGAGTCAAAGTTTTTTGCTGAATGTTTCACTTTGATGACTATTTCATAAATGTATTCGTTATTGTCTTCACTTATATTTTCAATTATTTCCATAAAATCAGGTGTTATTACGTTATCTGGATGTAGAGTCTTCTTTAAGGATTCAACATAGTTTTTATTATTTGAATATATTCTAAGAGCGGATAAGGTTTCCATGTTCATCAACACGGCATAGTTGTAGGTCATCGCAATTACTATATATAGTAGAAGGTTCGTTCCCAAATCTCAGTAATTCATCAACAGTGGTTAAGTACTCGCCATTGATTAACGTGATCAAGGGTGTTTTTCGAGTATCTTCGTATATGCTTTTAATTATTTCTATGATAATCTCGGGTCTTGCTAGTCCTTCTTCGACTTCTATAACATTTTTTTCTCTCTTTGACTCGATAGATTCTATATAAGTGTTTAATGCCAAGGATATGTCTAAACTAAGACCATCTATTACTTCTTCATAGATTGTTAGGATCTGAAATAGTAACTCCCTGTCAACGCTTATTAGTGGTATATAATGTGGATTACTTTTCTTTATAGACATAAAAACGAGACTTGCACCGATAAATTCGTTTAATTCCACTACTTTGTTGTTTATTGTTGTTATGTAAATATTTCCTAGTAGTTTTCTAGCTATTCCTTTTGCGGTGTTGAAATCTATTTTCATGCCTTTAACGAGTTTCTCCAAAAACTTAGCTGCAAGTTTTTCATCATCTTCTATGGACACATATTTTGTTAAACCACTTGTTTTTCCAAGAACGGTTTCAAGTAAGTTATTTACATTCTCTGCATCACCTGTGTAGCCTGGAAGGAAGGGTATAAGCGTGCGATAAATAGCTTTCTGTAATCCAATTCTATTTCTGCCCCAGAATTTGAAACCGAACTTAATAGATAAATTCTCTTTTATTTCATTGAGCAATTGTTTCTCCAGTCCTTGAAATCCTTCTTCGGCGTCTAAACCATAATAGATTCCAGGTATTAAAGCTAGCAGTTTCTACCAGGAGCTTGTGATAAATAATTTATCTAAAAAATACGCTGTATATGCAGAAATACTTTCTTTGCCATTATACATCAAATTAAGTAATAGCTGATTACTTTCCCCGTCTCTATACGGTTTGGGTAAATTTATGAGTATTGTGGGGATCTCTGTTTTTTCAACCACTAATTTAAGATCAAAATTTATAGTTGCCGATATATTATGTTCTTCGAGATTCTTCCATAGTAAACCTGCCGCAATCAAAGAATCAATATCTATTTTGGGAACAATCCGTACAACTCCGTATTCCTTAGCGTATTTTACTATATCATTGAGTAATTCGGTCAACGTCTGAACCTCTTTGTTAATAGTGAGTTTTAATAATTATATTAGAATTGTTCTAATTATTTTCTTCGTTAAGAAAACGGTTGGTATTTAGATGATTAAATAGTGGTATAACTTAGAGATATGCGGAAACAATTAGTTTTGCTTGTTCTGGTGTATATCTCCAATCGGGTGGCAGTTTCCCCACTCTCTTATAATATTTGACTAGCCTGTGGATTTTTGATTCTAGATCTATAAGTCCTTTCTTTGCATGAAGGTCTTTGGGATGTTCTTCTAAATGTCTTCTGAGATTAACGGCTTTTCTCATTAAGAAGAGTAAGTCTTCTGGTACTGGTAGTTTTACATTGTATTTTTCGAGTATTTGAGTAAGTTTTTTACCTGTAACTTGTTTTACCAATGGGACGCCATACTGGTCTCTTAGTATGATACCGATCATTGAGGGTGTGTATCCTTTTTTAGCTAATTCTACTACTAATAATTCGATATCGCTTGGACTCATATCTAATTTGAGCCATCTTGGGGGCCCAGCTCTGGCTGGTCTTGTTGAATGTGATTGTCCTTTGTCTCTCTTCTTGTTCACGGCATTTTCCCCCATATTAGTATCTTTACTTATCATCTATGGAATTAGAGATACCAGTTTTTAAACCTAATTCTGTCATTTTTCTTAATTTCTTAAAAGCGCATTCTACAGCCTTTGCTCTATGTGAGAACATGTTCTTTTCATTAATAGTCATTTCAGCAAAGGTTTTAGATGAATCGTTGGGAACAAATATCGGGTCAAATCCAAAACCTCTATTGCCACGAGGACTAGTTGTTATGTAGCCTGTTGTTTCTCCTATGCATGTGATTATAAATGGTTCGTGTATGAGAACGACAGCCGACCTAAAACTTGCTTTCCGCTCCTCCGTATCCTCTAGTAGTTTCAGTATTCCTTGATACCCTATTGTTTTAAATACATAGCTACTATATGGACCTGGAAAACCGTTAAGAGCGTGAACAAATAAACCGGCATCCTCAACCATTAGTGGTTTACCTATCTTTGCATATGCGTGTAGTGCAGCGTATTTTGCGATCTCTAATAAATCATTGCTTTGAATTTCCATTTTTTCGGCATCATTACACATTTCAATTTGAAAACCGTATTTCTCGGCTATTGGTTTTACTTCTTCGTATTTATGGATGTTGTTTGTTAGAAAGTAAATTGTTTTTTTAACTGTATTATTCGGCATACTTTTCCCTCAGTATTTTCTTTTTTAATCTTTCTTCAACATATCGTCCTCTTAACCTTATTTCTTCTACTCTTTGGAGAACAACATGAACATTTCCTTGATATGATTCACTATAACCTTTAATGAATTTTTCCATAAATACGTCCATTTTGTCTGGTGCAAGTGCCAGCAAACTTTTTTTCATTAAATGAATGTCCATTGCATATTCTTCAACGTCTCTACTATAACCTGCAAGACCAAAATCTATTATGTATACCTTCCCATTGTTAATGAGTACATTAGCTAGTGTTAAATCTCCATGATAGATATTTAGAGAATGCATGATACCGATCTGATATCCTAGTTTGTATGCAATTGTTTTTAGGTTTTCCATATCTATATGATCAATTAGATCAGAGAGCTTTTCCCCATTAATGTATTCCATTACAATAACCGAGTTTTTTAAATCAACTATTAATGGTGTTGGAACATTTACGTTGTTCATGCATAGTTCTGATAGTACTTTTGCTTCAGTTTTTGTTCGGGTTTTTCTAAACATTTCGTCGAATTTTGGATGGCGATAGGGTTTTTTTATTCTATATTTGACTATGACTTTTTTTCCAAGAAGCTCTCCTTGAATGATGATTGACTCAGCGCCTTTGTCTAGAATATTTATTGATTCGGTAACCATGGTAATTCTACCTCGTCAAGGCGCCATCTTTGGCGGATAAATGCTTTTTCTGGCTCTATGTATACACCATGTACATAACCTAGAAACCCCGTTAGAGCGATCATAGCACCATTATCTCCAGCATATTCAGGAGGTGTTCCAGCATACTTAGCTTCGTGCATTTTAGTCATTATTACTAGTTTCTCTCTAAGGTATTTATTGGATGCAACACCTCCTACTAGTAAAACCTCTTTTTTCCTTGTTAAAACAAGCGATCTCTCAGCAACTTCCACTAGCATGTTGAATGCTGTTTCTCTAAGACTTAAGCAGATGTTTCCCAATTCTACTTTGTTGTTTATGTGTTTTTTCGCTTGTATTAATGCAGCTGTTAGTAGTCCTGAAAAACTGAGGTCACTTCCTTTAATTGTATAGGGTAATGGGATGAATTCTTTTCCCCATTCAGCACAGATATCTATTTGATGTTTTCCATTAACTACGTATGGTGGAGATAACCCTATTTCTCTCGTGAATGTATCGAATAAATTGCCGAGGGGTATATCGAGAGTTTCTCCGAGGACTCTGTATTTCTTTTTCTTTTGAATTGCTATTAGTGTATTACCTCCGGAGACATAGATTATCAAGGGGTCTTTGAAGTTGAATAAGTATTTACCAATTTCTATATGTGCTACAGCATGGTTAACAGGTACTAGTCTTATTTTGTAGTATGAAGCTAAAAATCTAGCAAGAGAGGCTCCGACACGTAAACAGGGTCCTAAACCGGGTCCTAGAGATACGGCAATTGCATTAATATCTGTTATTTTGGTTCCTGCTTTTTCTAAGGCCTTTTTTAATACTTGTGGAGCAACCCTTGTATGATGAAGTGCTGCTTCTCTGGGATGGATGCCGCCCTTTGCAGGTACGTAGCGATCATATTCATTGGCTATTATTTTTAATGATTTTTTTCTACTATTGTATTCTACGATGCCAATTCCAAAAGTATGACTTGTTGATTCTATACCCAATACATATATGTTGTCCTCGGTGTTTTTGGGGTCACCTATATGCATAATTGATCACGATTTCAGACCTAAGTTGAAAATAGTCTGTAATTATTAGAAATTATTAGGGCATTAACGTTCATTTACTCTCTTACATATTCGGTATAACTGCATTTTCCACAATGCCATCTCGGGACAGGTTGTTTATGGAATGCCATAAAGCTTCCACATTTTGGGCATTTCTTGTTTTTAGGTTTTATTGTGCCTGTGTTGTAATCGTATTCATATAGTTTATGTACGTGTGCCACTTATTCTTCACCCCATGCCTTGTTCTTTCATCATTTGTTCTAATTGATAGGATTGAGAAGCATATTCGTTTCTCTTAATGACGTGTGGAGGTTCGAACAGTTTTGCTCTCTCTACGGAGTCATATATGTGTACTACGGCATTTGATACGCCCATTCCGTATTCTGTATTTATTTCTCTAACGTAGACTTTTTCTACTTCAACATTATAGATCTTGGCTAATTCGTGTCTTATAAGCCCTCGTGATGGTGTACTTTTGCCTATATGTGCTATTCTGATAATCACTTCTCTTCTTTTTATTAATGGATTATATTTATCCTCTACTATTTCTCCAGTAAATTCTCCTAGTTTCACTGTTTTCCCCATATCCAACACGCTCCGATTAATTAGTGTTTATTTCTTCCAATATCCTAAGCAATATTATAAACAATTATATCGGGTTTAAATGTTTTTAATACTTTTATAGCATTTATCTTATTGCTTGTTAATATAACTAATCCTACTCTAGGTTGACCATAGGATATAGTTTTATTTGTGTATTCGAGTGAAAATGCCAGAGGAGCTAGGTCTTCTTCTCCAATAATATATAGTGTTTTTATTCTTTTACATTTTGCAATTGTCCTAGTATTTAAACTCAATGTTCCCGGTGGATTTAATGCTTTAAGGGATTCTTTTACCCTATATTCTTTTTCTAAGCTGATTGATCTCCTAGTTTTGCCATCAATGACACAGAGGTTGTGCTTTGTAGTCTCTGAAACAACGTCTCCAATTGCAATATCTACCTTTATATTCCTGACAAATTCCTTATCACTGACTAGGAGTTTACCCATTGGTGCACCGAGGATTTTTCTGAGAAAAGATGGAAGCTTGAGTATGGGTATGTATCTTTCATTAGGCAACTTTAATCGCATACCTACCAGGTTTGGTTATTCCGAGCATTTTTGCTATTTCAGAGTTTTCTGGATCTAATATTATGACCATTCCCTCCCATTCATCTGTAAAATCTGATGAACCGCAGACAGGACAAACGTTTGTCTCTTTGTTTACTAGTGCTTTGCACTTTCTACATGCTTTGAAGGGTTTTCCACGTGTGGGCATTGTTTACACCATGTTATTCTTTTTCTGTTTTATGTTGTTTTTCTAATTCCTTCTTAATCCATTCTATTTTACCGAGATAAGGTTGTCTCATAGTCATTTGTACACGTAAGCCCTTACCTGGAAGAGGCGCTACATTATAAACTCTAGCTCTTACTTTATCTCCTTTTTCGAGTATTCTTCGGGATTCTCTAAGTATTAATGCTGGTCTTGAGGGATCATAATCTATTTTCTCGTCTGCTATTTGGTTGATGTATATAAAGCCATCCGAAGCGCCTAGGTCAACGAATACACCGTGAGCCACAACAGTGTTTATTTCTCCTTCAACTACTTCTTTCACAAAGGGATTAAATGCTAGTAAGGTGAACTCGGCTCGGTGATAGGTGGCGCCGTCTCCTGGAATTATTTTTCCTTCAGGTTCTACTTTAACATCTAATACAGTGACAATTATAC
>JAGHDU010000186.1 GCA_021159785.1 Staphylothermus sp.
GATATGAACCCATAAATAATCTTAACGTACATCAATAAACCACTAACATCGGTGAAAATAACCATGACCTCACCCGAAAACACGTATGTAGACATTAATGTAAAGACGCGGAACTTGAAAAATCTACTCAAGAAAATAAAACCTTTAGTCGAAGGTAATAAATTCATTTACAGGTTAAAAGAGAACAATCTTCTTCTGGAACTAATAGTTGTCGGAGGACAAAGAATTATACAACTATATAGGGTAAAGAAAGACAGACTAAGCGATCTCATATATAGGCAGAAAGAGCTTATTTTTGAGCACGCTAATAGAAAAATTCTCCATATATACTGGGATGGTGAATACTATAGATTAAAATTGTTTACAAACCCTTTAACTATAAAAATAGTAGTGGATAAAATAAATGATCCATAATGGTGATTTTAATGTTTAAACTACTCTGGAATCCTTGGAGATATGAGTACATAAAGACAACTACCAAACCCAACAAAACATGTGTATTTTGTGAACTCGTAAAGCGAAAAGACGAAGAAGCATATATTCTCTACAGGGGCAAATACTCGTACGTAGTACTAAACGCTTACCCTTATAACAGTGGACACTTAATGATAGTTCCATATAAACATATTGGCACGTTTGAAGATCTGGATCAAGAAACAATCACTGAAATGATGAATCTCCTTAAAAAATCTGTAAGAGTTCTAAGAGAAGCCTTTACACCAGACGGATTTAACATAGGTATAAATATCGGAAGAGCAGCTGGTGCAGGGATACCAGGACATATACACATACACGTTGTTCCGAGATGGGTGGGGGACGCTAATTTCATGGCAATAATAGCATCGACAAAAACGCTTCCATTAAGTCTTAATGAAATATATACAATATTAAGGGAAAAATGGAAACAAATTAATAGTGAAGAAGCCCTCGATCACTGATTAGTGATGACGGCAGGGTTTGTCTGATATTTCTTGATTTACACCTGATTTACAAAGGTGAAAACATGCTCAGTAAGTCACATTTCAAAATACTTGAATCATATGTGTTTATGGGAGATACAAGGTATAGAGTAGTCATAAGTGGGACAAATATTATATTTAATGTTAAAGCATCGAGTGATGAAGAAGCTATAAATAAAGCGTATGAACTAGCACAGAAAATGGGGTTAAACGATAACATTGTAGAGAATATAAAGAAGAATATTAAGACCCAATAACACATATTTTACCAACGAGATGAAGACACTTGCCCCCCAGAGACCATACGGGATGAAGACATTACCGCGAACTGATCATATTTTCTTAGATTTTACTTTTGCCACGCGCTCTAACTGTTCTAAGTTCTCTTCAACAAGCCTCTTAATATATCCCTTAATTTCATCAGGAGGTATTCTCTCGAGAAGTTGACACAGAAATTTAGAAGCACATCTATTACTGTGAAAATACAGTTCTAGGTCTCCATACTTGATAACTATACCCTGACCCTCAGGAAAGACCCGGCCACAGATAATGCATTTATATTTTCTCTTCACACGGATCAACTCCTATTTCCTTCATTTTATTAACCAATTCAGAAGTGGAGTTAGTATATAATCTAACTCTGAAAGATTTATTTGAACGACTCCGCAACTCTACAAAATGTCTCTTTAAATCATAAGTATAACAGAGATCCTTTGAGAACTCTATGAAGAACCTATCATTAGATATAATTCCTTTTCTATAGACTACGAATTTCTGTGGTAACATAATATTGTATTGACTCATTTTATTCATAATAACTATTCTCAACACCGTTAATATACCGAAAATAACCTCATACATTATGAAGAAGTCCAAGAAGTTAACAACAATAGGGCTACTTATTATACTACTTAGAAATTCATGCATCGGCTCATACACATAGCTCCTATAGAGTGGAAACAATATAAATACTAAGAAAGTTAACATCAACATAGACATAGAAGCTGTAAATTGTTTTTTCAATTCAGCTGTGAGTAGTTTATCAGTCATAGCTATCTTAACAGCAGCATTTTCCTTAAACAGTGATGCTCCAAGCTCTTTTTGGGGAGGCATCTTACTCATTTTTCTAGTAGTTCTGAACATGAAGAACATAATAACTATAAAGTATAGTATGAACACATACGTATAGTACTGAGGAATGAACGCAGTAACCAATGATATAAACAATATACTTAATTGACCATACAATATTGTTGTTTTTCTAGATGGTTGCTTCATCATTTCATATCACACAGCATTTATGATTAAGACCTTACACGATATAAAGTATTTCATAAACCTAACTCAAAAAATATTATCCATACACCCTTAATAAAAACATCTAAAAACAATCAGAGCATATTATTAAGGCATATAACTCTTTAACTATTACATAGATACTGGGATGATGAATCGCCACATACAGACATAATGAAGAAGGTCCGTGTTTCTGACAATATAATAATTTCTTAAAGATTTTATCCAAACTTACTACATGGGGCGATGAAGAAATGCCCAAAACAGACAGAATGACGAAGTTATCCCCGTCAGAGCCCTCATTCATAGTTAGGATCACTATCGAGACTAGACAAGATTATCCATTAACAAAGATCGAGAAACTACTTAGAAAAAACTACAGGGCTCAGACAAATATTACCTCTCCTTACACATTAGTAGCGAAATTCGTGACAAAATTCCACCCTAACGAGGTCTATGAACTACTTAACAAGATCGCGAAGTTATGGAAAAATCTCGAAAATAGAATCACTGGTTTCTGTATAGAACCCTATATAGTACTAAAGAATGCTCCTTTACCTCCAAATCTCACGGAGAAAGTCATTAAGAAAACAAGAATTAATAACAAGGAAATAATTCTTGCCAGTATCAATAATATGTTAATATATGTGTATCATAATGCAGATAAAAGAACCACAAGCATCAGATTATTAAAGAATTTAATAACCATGAACATAGATTTATTACAATTACCTAAGACTAGCTACATATACTGTAACGAAGAACTACACACTATCATGGAGACTATGAAAAACTTTATCACAGAAGCAAGTAAACTATTAAACCAGTGATGACCGCCTTATCCGACGACCAGTAATTTGAGGGGATGAAGAGTAATCGAACCCAAGCTGATCAGTTTATTATAGGTGTTATGCAGTGTTTGTAAACGACCCAACAACAGACTTCGTCTTAAAAATAATAGTATCATTTATCACTGGAGCATTAATAGGTTTAGAAAGAGAGAGAACAAGGATAATGCTTAGCAAGAAAAAGAACGTATCAATAGAATACAGAGTTCTCCCTGGAATAAGATCGTTTGGTTTATTAAGCTTATATGGTACACTTCTCTCATATACTGCTTTCAACACAACCGATCCTAGTATAAAATTGGTATTAACAACATTCATGTCGACTATGATCTTTATAACGTTTATAATGTATATTTACCAGAGAGGAATAGTCGCCAAAAGGACAGGTATAACAACGTATATTGTTATGAGTATTGCATTAATTTTAGGATTCTTAGTAGGAATAGACCGTGTTTACGAAGCTATAGCT
>JAGHDU010000208.1 GCA_021159785.1 Staphylothermus sp.
CTATAAAGATATGAATATATTTGGTAAATAATTACTGTTTCATCGAGATGATTTATTGAACGATAGGCTTAAGAGCCCCATTTTTAATCCAGTTGATAGGATAAATGTTCATGCTCTGGAGTGCTATCTGGTAGTATAGATGTTTATGGGTTGGGATAAATATGCAGAAAAAGAAACCCAATATTTTAGAGCACGAACTTGTTCCTAAACATGAAATACTATCTCCTGAAGAAGCTGCCGAGGTATTGAAGAGATTACGAGTAAGCCCAGCCCAGCTTCCATGGATAACTATAGATGACCCAGTTATTAAGGCAATAGGTGCCAAACCAGGAGACATTATTAGGATTATTAGAAAAAGTCCTACCGCAGGAGAATTTGTTGCTTATAGATATGTTGTAGTAGATACTCTTCAACCAAGAAAGAAGGAGGCCTGATTACAATGAGTAATAAACATGCTTTTCCTTCAACAGACGATCTTTGGACTATTATGAAAAGCTTCTTCCTCGAAAAAGGTCTCGTTAGACAGCATTTGGATAGCTATAACCGATTCATAGACTATTTGTTGCCAGAAATAATATCTGATCATAGAGAGATACCTATAACCGCCAATAAGAAACTAGTTATCAAAAACTTCAGAATCGGCGAAAGACCAGTTATTAGAACCATCGAGGGTTTTGAAAAAGAGGTTACACCACTGGAGTGTAGATTAAGAAACTTCACCTACGCTGTTCCTGTTTACTTAACTGTAACCATACAGGATGAAACTGGTATTTATAGAGAACAAGAAATTAAACTAATGGATCTACCAGTAATGCTTAAATCAAAAATAGATCCTCTTAGTAAAATGACTCCTGAAGAATTAGTCAAAAAAGGAGAAGATCCTAAGGATCCCGGTGGATACTTCATAATAAATGGAAGTGAGAAAGTACTTGTTGCTCAAGAAGATCTAGCCAGTAACAATATACTTGTAGATTATGCTAGCGAAGGTTCCTCAGCTACACACATAGCAAAAGTAATTAGTGTAGCCAAGGGTAGGAGGAGCCAATTAGTTATTGAGAGAAGAAAAGATGGTATATTCTACGCTAACATGCACGGTCATAGAATACCAGTAGTTATATTAATGACAGCACTAGGTCTAGCTACTGAGTTTGAGATAACCTACGCCGTCAGCCTTGACCCCGAAGTACAAACACATTTACTACCATCAATAATGCAGGCACAAACAATCTTTCCAAAGCTCGAAATACCACCGAATGCAACTGAAGAAGAAAGAAAGAGAATCGAGGAAGAACATAGGAGGAAAACTATTGAAACAGCACTAGATTATATCGGAGCCAGAATAGCTATAGGAAAACCAAGAGAAGAACGTATCAGAAGAGCAAGAAGAGCTCTCGACGAGTATTTATTACCACATATCGGAACAGACCCAAGCCCAACAACAAGGAGGAAAAAAGCATACTTTATAGGACAAATGGTTAACAAACTCATAGAACTTATGCTTGGAAGGAGAAAACCAGATGATAAGGACCATTATAGAAACAAGAGATTAAAACTAGCAGGAGACCTACTCGCTCAACTCGTAAGACATCATTTAATCACTTACTTTACAAGAGAAGTTAAAAGCAGCATAGAGAGGAGCTATAGCAAATATGGAAGACCAGACCTCAAACTAGTAATAAAACCAGGTATGTTAACTGATAGAATACTCCACGCTATGGCTACAGGTAATTGGCCAGGAGGAAAGACTGGAGTAAGCCAATTACTAGACAGAACAAACCTAATGAGCACACTCAGCCATTTAAGAAGAGTGGTATCCCCACTAGCAAGAACACAGCCCCACTTCGAAGCAAGAGAATTACATCCAACACAATGGGGTAGAATGTGTCCCTTCGAAACACCAGAAGGAGCAAATATTGGTCTAGTTAAAAACCTAGCATTAATGGCCCATGTCAGTGTAGGTGTACCAGAAGAAGAAGTTGAACCAATACTCTACAAGAAACTTGGTGTAAAGAAAATAGATGATATCATCGAAGAAATCAAGAAGAGCATGATGGAAGGAGCTGAAATACCAGACTATACAGCATGGAGTAGAGTATACATAAATGGTAGACTAATAGGATATCATCCAGATGGAAAGAAATTAGCTCAAGAAATAAGAAGACTCAGAAGACAAGGCAAGATCAGCACCGAAGTAAATGTAGCACATATCAAAGACGAGTACCTAAACGAGGTATACATAAACACAGACGCTGGAAGAATAAGAAGACCACTCCTTGTAGTTGAGAACGGCAAATTAAAACTCAAATCAGAACACATTAAGAAACTACAAAGCGGTGAATGGAGCTTTGAAGATCTTGTAAAGAGAGGAATAGTAGAATATCTAGATGCTGATGAAGAAGAGGAAGCATATATAGCATTATCACCCGATCAATTAACGCCAGAACATACACACATGGAGATATGGACGCCTGCAATAATGGGCATTACAGCCTCAATAATTCCATATGCTGAACACAACCAAAGCCCAAGAAATACATACGAGGCAGCAATGGCTAAACAAAGCCTAGGCCTCTACGCTGCAAACTTTCAGAGAAGAATGGATACACGTGGACATCTATTACACTATCCACAAAAACCACTGGTACAAACAAGAGCTATGGAGGTAAACGGTTACAACGAAAGACCAGCTGGACAAAACATGGTAGTAGCTGTCATGAGCTTTACTGGATACAACATAGAAGACGCCCTCATAATGAACAAGAGCAGTGTTGACAGAGGACTAGCAAGGAGCACATTCTTCAGACTATACTCAACAGTGGAGTATAGGTATCCAGGAGGACAAGAAGACAAAATAACAATACCTTCAAGCAACGTACGAGGATATCGTGGACCTAAAGCATATGAAAAACTAGATGAAGACGGAATAGTAGCACCTGAGACCCCTGTGAAGGGAGGAGATGTACTAATAGGAAAAGTAAGTCCACCTAGATTTATGACTACACAGGAATATGCGGTAGGAGCAGGCATTACTAGACAAGATGCTAGTGTGGTAACACGACACGGTGAAAAAGGTGTAGTAGACGTAGTAATGCTTACAACTGATAATGATGGAAATAGACTCGTAAAAGTCAGAGTAAGAGACCTCAGAATACCAGAGCTCGGAGACAAGTTTGCCTCAAGACATGGACAGAAAGGAGTAATAGGCTTACTCGTACCTCAATACAACATGCCATTTACCGAGGAAGGAATAGTCCCAGACCTAATAATAAACCCACACGCTTTCCCCTCAAGAATGACCGTGGGACAATTAGTTGAAAGCATAGCTGGTAAAGCAGCTGCTCTAGAAGGTAGATTCATAGATGCTACACCATTCCATAAAGAACCCATAGAGAACCTCATGATAATACTCAAAAGGCACGGCTATCCAATGAATGGTATGGAAACAATGTATGATGGCAGAACAGGTGAAATACTACAAGCACCAATATTCATAGGAATAGTATACTATCAGAAACTACATCACATGGTAGCAGATAAGATCCATGCACGTGCAAGAGGACCTGTTCAGATACTTACAAGACAACCAACAGAAGGACGTGCAAAAGAAGGAGGACTAAGATTCGGAGAAATGGAGGTAGACTGTCTAGTAGGACATGGCGCATCACTACTTCTCAAAGAACAAATGCTAGACAAAAGCGATAGAACAATGATATATGTATGTGAAATCTGTGGACACATAGGATACTATGACAGAATAAGAGGAAAATACATATGTCCAGTCCACAAAGACAAAGGCAAGCTTAGACCTATAGAAGTATCTTATGCTTTCAAGCTCCTCATACAAGAATTAATGAGTATGTGCATTATGCCGCGCCTAAGACTGGAAGATATTAGAAAAATGATCTAGGGTGCTCACCCATGGCACGTCCACCCACACGTATTTCAAGCATTAAATTCGGCATTTTATCCCCAGAAGAAATCAGAAAAATGAGTGTTACAGCAATCATTACAAGCGACGTATACGACAACGACGGAGCCCCCATAGATGGAGGTGTAATGGACCGTAGACTAGGAGCAATAGAGCCGAGAGAAGTCTGTCCTGTATGTGGAAATACACGTGAAAGCTGCCCGGGACACTTCGGACACATAGAATTAGCTAGACCAGTCATTCATGTAAGTTTTGCTAAACACATACACATGTACTTGAAAGCTACTTGTAGAGTATGTGGAAGAATTAAGATAAGTGAAGTCGAAAGAGAAAAATACATTGAACTTATGAAAGGACTAGAAGATCTAGGTCTAGACTATCTCAAAAGAAGACTCCATGAATACATAAGAAGAAAAGCAGCAGCCGCCCAAAAATGTCCTCATTGTGGAGCAAAACAATACAAAATAAGACTCGAAAAACCACATAGCTTCTACGAAGACCGTGGAGAAGAGGGATACGTTAAACTCAATCCAATAGAAGTACGTGCACGTTTAGAGAAAATACCAGGTGAAGATGTCAGACTACTAGGAGGAGACCCCGTAGACGCTAGACCTGAATGGATGGTACTAACAGTACTACCAGTTCCACCAAGATCCGTAAGACCATCAATCCTCCTAGAAACAGGAATTAGAAGCGAAGACGACTTAACACACAAACTAGTAGACATAATCAGAGTTAACAATAGACTACGCGAACACATAGAATCAGGTGCACCAAACGCTATAATAGAGGATGAATGGGAACTCTTACAATACCATGTAACAACATACTTTGACAACGAAGCACCCGGAATTCCCGTTGCTCGCCACAGAAGTGGAAAAGTATTAAAAGGAATAGCCCAAAGGCTCAAAGGAAAAGAAGGAAGATTTAGAGGAAACCTACGAGGTAAAAGAGTAGACTTCTCAGCTAGAACAGTAATAAGCCCAGACCCCAACTTGAGCATTAACGAGGTCGGAGTACCTGAAATGATAGCAAAGATCCTTACTGTTCCAGAAAGAGTTACCCGATGGAACATCGAAGAAATGAGAAAACTAGTATTAAATGGACCAGATAAATGGCCTGGAGCAAATTATGTAATAAAACCAGATGGCAGAAGAATAAGCTTGAAATACGTTGATAGAAAAGCTCTTGCTGAAACACTTGCACCAGGCTTCATAGTAGAAAGACACCTACGAGACGGCGACATAGTATTATTCAACAGACAACCATCACTTCACCGAATATCAATAATGGCACACGTAGTAAGAGTTCTACCCTATAAAACATTCAGATTAAACCTACTCGTATGTCCACCATATAACGCAGACTTTGACGGAGATGAAATGAACCTTCACGTACCACAAAGCGAAGAAGCAAGAGCAGAAGCAAGACTACTAATGCTTGTCGAAAAACACATCCTCACACCACGCTATGGAGGACCGATCATCGGCGGCCTACAAGACTACATAAGCGGAGCATTCCTCCTAACAAACAAATCAACACTTCTAACTAGAGAGGACGTAATCGAATTATTAGGAGTAGCAGGCTACCGTGGAGAACTCCCAGAACCAGCTATCCTAAAACCAGGACCATACTGGACAGGAAAACAATTAATAAGCTTATTCTTACCAAAAGACTTCAACTATAAGAGACCAGCAAAAATTGCTGGAGCAACAGCTCTAAGATGTATCGATGAAGATTGTCCACATGACAGTATAGTCATAGTCAAGAATGGAGTATTCTTGGAAGGAGTGCTTGACAAAGCAAGTATTGGTAGAGAAGAACCCGAGAGCCTCATTCACTGGCTCGTAAAAGAATACGGAGAAGACATTGCAAGATTATTCATGGATTACGTATATAGAATGTTCCTCAGATTCGCAGAGAAATATGGCTTCACAATGGGATACACTCACTTACTCCTACCACCAGAAGCTAAGAAGAGAATACTAGAGATCATAGAAGAGAAAAAGAAAGAAGTATACGACCTAATAGAAAAGTACTATCGTGGAGAACTAGAACCCAGGCCAGGAAGAACAGTTGAAGAAACACTCGAAGACGAAATAATCGATCTCTTATCCAAGAGACTTCTTGACGATGTAGCAGATGCTATAACACCATACTTCACACTAACAAACCCAGTTATAATAATGGCTAGATCAGGAGCTAGAGGAAACCCAGTCAACCTTACCCAGATGGCGGCCCTACTTGGACAACAAACTATACGTGGCAGAAGACTAACAAGGGGATATCTACACAGAACACTGCCTCACTTTAAACCTAAGGATCTAGGACCAGAGGCAAGAGGTTTCGTAGCCCATGGATTCGTAGATGGACTAACACCAATAGAATTATTCTTCCACGCAGCAGCTGGTAGAGAGGGACTAACAGACACAGCTGTAAGAACAAGCCAAAGCGGATACATGCAGAGAAGATTAATAAACGCACTTCAAGATCTGAAGGTAGAATACGATGGCACAGTTCGTCTACCAACAGGCGAGATCATACAATTCTTATACGGAGAAGATGGTGTTAACCCCATGATGAGTGACCACGGAAAAGCCGTGAAAGTCGAAAGAGTTATTGAAAAAATAATAGGGTGGAGAATATGAGCAAAAAGAAGATACGCTCAATAAAACAAATCGATAGCATCCTAGAAGAAAAGCTTAGAGGAAAAGTAAGTACCCTAGTATACAACGAGACACGCGAGAAAGTAATCGAGAAATACAAGGAGACGGGACTAACAGTAGAAGAACTAGAAAAAATTATCGAAGAAACAATCATTAGATATGAAAAAAGCATGGTTGAACCCGGTGAAGCTGTCGGCACAGTAGCCGCACAAAGCATAGGAGAACCATCTACTCAGATGACCCTACGTACATTCCACTATGCTGGTGTCCGCGAATTCAACGTAACACTAGGTCTACCAAGACTAATAGAAATAGTAGATGCCAGAAAGAAACCAGGAACACCGATCATGGAGATACCCCTCACAGAAGAATACAAGTACTCTGAAGAAAAAGCAAAAGAAGTAGCTAGAAAAATAGAAAGCACAACAGTAGAGAATGTATCCAAAGAAATAAACGTAGACCCCTACGAGGGAGCATTGATAATCCTAGATCCTGAAATGCTTAGTGATAAAGGAGTAAAAGTAGAAGATGTTGTAAATGTTTTAGAAAAACTACGATTAGGAAAAGTTTACGTTGACCCCGAAGACCCATATACAATTCACATCGAGCTAAGACCTGAAAAAGTAGATTACACAAAAATCGAGAAAATTAGAACAAAAATAGCAAACGCAAAAATCAAAGGAATCAGAGGGATAACAAAGGTAATTATACAGAAACGAGGAGATGAATACGTATTAGTTGCCGAAGGAAGCAACTTAGCAGAAGTAATGAAAGTACCAGGAGTAGATTATAGGAGGATTTATACAAACAATATAGCCGAAATAGAAGCAATTCTAGGTATAGAAGCGGCAAGGGCAGCCATTATTAGAGAGATAAAAGAAGTTCTAGAAGACCAGGGTCTCGACGTTGATATTAGACACACAATGTTACTAGCCGACATAATGACCTGGACTGGTAGAATAAGGCAAGTAGGAAGAATGGGTATTGCTGGTGAAAAACCAAGCGTTCTAGCAAGAGCAACATTCGAAATGACAGTACAGAAACTAGTAGAAGCTGCAACAGAAGGAGCTTTAGATCCATTATTGGGTGTAACAGAAAACGTTATAATCGGGCAACAAGTTCCACTTGGAACAGGGATTGTAGAAATATATATGAGTCCTTATACACCTAAAGAGGAAGAGGAAGAAGACATTGAAGCAGTCATCGAGAAAAGCAGGTGATAAAAAATGGTCTCAACAATAGACTTCGTACGTGCTTTACAAATGGCTATAAAAACAGGAGAAGTTGTATTAGGAAGCAAGAAAACCCTAAAACTAGTATTACATGGAAAAGCCAAATTAGTAGTGGTAGCAGCAAATGCACCACCAGAACTAAAAAGGGATATAGAGTATTACGCAAAACTCTCAAACATCCCAGTATATAAGTTTCCTGGAACAAATATAGAATTAGGAACCCTCGCTGGAAAACCATTTAGTGTAGCCGCAATGGCCATAGTAGAACCCGGTCAATCAAATATTTTAGACATAGTCACGGAGGAGGAGAGTAAGTGAGCAAGAGAAATGAGCGTTCAATAAAAATAACACCAGAAGAATTCAGATACATGGCATTACTACATGAACTAACAGGAGTACATGTAAGAGACTGCATAGTCGACGAAGAAAATGATAGAATTATTTTCTTAGTAAATCCTGATGAAGTTGGAAGAGCAGTAGGACCACGAGGATTATACGTACAAAAACTAAGGAAAATTCTAGGAAAGAACATAGAAATAGTAGGCTATAGCGACAACCTAGAAGACCAAGTAAAATATGCATTAACCCCCGCAAGAGTTAGAGAAGTAAAAGTAGCAAACAGACCAGGAGGTAAAAAAGTCGTATACGTAAGCGTTGAGCCAAGCGATAAAGGAATAGCCATTGGTAAAGGAGGTAAAAACGTTTCAAGAGCCAAACTAATACTCAAAAGGTACTTTGATATAGACGCTGTAATAATTGCTTAAATACTAGGTAAATTTTTAAAGAGGAGAAAGAAATTCGATTAGTAGACTTAGGGATATAGGAAACGGGATGATAAAATGGCTGGTAAAAAAGCACCCAATGGATTATTCGCAGCTAGAAAGCTAAGGAAGAAGAGATTAAAGTTTAGATGGAGCCAAAGAGAATTCAAGATAAAAATGCTGGGATTAAAGAGAAAACATGATCCATTAGAAGGAGCACCTATGGCTAGAGGAATAGTCCTAGAAAAAGTCGGTGTAGAAGCAAGACAGCCTAACTCAGCTGTAAGAAAATGTGTAAGAGTACAGCTGGCCAAAAACGGTAAAGTAGTCACAGCTTTCGTACCCTTCGACGGTGGAATAAACTACATAGATGAACACGATGAAGTAATTATTGAAGGTATAGGAGGACCCAGAGGAAGATCAATGGGTGATATCCCAGGCGTTAGATACAAAGTAATAATGGTTAACGGAGTTTCTCTAAAAGCACTATATCTAGGAAAGAAACAGAAACCCATTAGATAAAATCATCTATTTCAAATTCATCTTCTGAATACTCATCGTCATGTTCATCACTTTGACCATATTCATCTTCCAATATTCCATATTCTCTAAACTCTTCCTGCTGATCAACTAACTCGCTCCTAACATATATAGGTTTATCAACTAGTTTAGCTAAGAAAACAGCATGGCTTGGAACCATTTTTCTCCTAACATACATATTACCATCAGTGAATTCAGCTATAGCACTATATGCTCCAGTTTTGTAATCAACATCACTTATTACTACACGTTTTAAATGTCTACCGAGAATTTCCAATATTTCAGGCATACTTACCAATATATCAATTAATCTTTCCCTATCATCTTCTATCTCTTCACCATTTATTTTCTTAAGAGCTATAGCTATATCAAATGGAATATTGTATAAGTAAAAGTATCTTCCATCTTCAAGCCTAAACCTTATTCTTGTATAAATGAATTCCCCAGGAATAATCTCAGCAACGACTTCTTCAACACGTAAGAGTTTGTCCAATTTGATTACATCCCCTGCTTCTCAAATAATCAAAGGTGATGTTCATGTTATATCGTATTGACCAAAACACCTTAATTTACCTTTTACAATACATCTTATCGTATGTCATTTCACCATACTACGTAAGAGTTTTAAGGGGGACTTAATAGTTTTGGTTATGCAGAGAATAATGGTGATACATAATGGCTGAGGAAAGTGTAGTTGTTAAAGTTACTGAAATAAAATTATTCGGTAAATGGAGTTACGATAACATAATAGTTAGAGACCCGGGACTCAAAAGATACATATGTTTAAAACCAGTATTTCTACCACATACTGGTGGAAGACATGAGCACCGTAGATTCGGTAAAGCAGAGGTCCCTATTGTTGAAAGATTAATAAACAAAGTTATGAGACCCGGTAGAAACATGGGTAAAAAACACCTAGCATACAACATCGTCAAAAAAGCATTCGATCTCATCTACCTGAAGACAGGAGAAAACCCCATCCAGGTACTCGTTAGAGCAATAGAAAATGCTGCACCAAGAGAAGAAACAACTAGAATAATGTATGGTGGTATAGTATATCACGTTGCAGTAGATATTGCTCCACAAAGAAGAATTGATTTAGCATTAAAACACTTAACAGAGGGAGCAAGAAACAAAGCCTTCAATAATCCGCTTCCAATCGAAGAGGCTTTAGCTGAAGAAATAATCATAGCTGCAAACAATGATCCAAGAAGCTACGCTATACAGAGAAAGGAAGAAATAGAGAGAATCGCACTAAGCAGCAGGTAAAGAATTTTATTACAAACAATCAACCCTTACCTACACATACATATCCATATATACTTGTACCTATCCGTAGGAATAGCTTATTTATCCTTCCCACTGCTTATAGGATAGCTTTATAAATACTTGTACAAAATTACTATTCTAGCAAACGATACGAATTAATATAAATACGGTGGATACATATCTAGTTGATTATGGAAAATGTATCCCTGGGAGGTAGAGAAAAATGAGTTCCGGAAAACCACACCTTAACCTGGTAGTGATTGGTCACGTAGACCACGGTAAAAGCACACTAGTAGGACACATACTTTACAGACTGGGACTAGTAGACCAGAAAACACTACAAACACTAGAAGAAGAAGCAAAGAAGAAAGGAAAAGAGAGCTTCAAATACGCATGGTTACTTGACAAACTCAAGGAAGAACGTGAAAGAGGAGTAACAATCGCACTAACCTACATGAAATTCGAAACAAGGAAATACATCTTCACAATCATCGACGCCCCTGGACACAGAGACTTCATTAAAAACATGATTACAGGAGCAAGCCAGGCTGATGCAGCATTACTAGTAGTAAGTGCTAGAAAGGGAGAATTTGAAGCAGGAATGAGCCCTGAAGGACAGACACGTGAACACGCAATCCTAGCAAAAACCATGGGTATTAACCAGTTAATCGTAGCAGTAAACAAGATGGACGCTACCGACCCACCATGGAGTCAGAAGAGATACGAACAAATCAAGAACGTCCTAGGAAAGTTCTTGAAGAGCCTGGGATATGATGTATCCAAGATACCATTCATCCCAGTATCAGCATGGACTGGAGACAACCTAATCGAAAGATCACCAAACATGCCCTGGTATGACGGGCCGACACTAGTAGAAGCACTAGACATGTTAGAGCCACCACCGAAGCCAGTTGACAAACCACTACGAATACCAATACAAGACGTCTACGCCATATCTGGAGTAGGTACTGTACCAGTAGGCAGAGTCGAGACCGGTGTTCTAAAAGTTGGTGACAGAGTAGTATTCATGCCACCAGCTAAGGTCGGAGAAGTTAGAAGTATTGAAACACACCACACAAGAATTGAGAAAGCAGAACCCGGTGACAACATAGGATTCAACGTAAGAGGTGTATCCAAGAAAGACATTAGACGTGGAGACGTTGCTGGACATCTAGACCACCCACCAACTGTAGCCGAAGAATTCACCGCTAGAATATTCGTCATATGGCACCCAACAGCTATAACAGTTGGATACACACCAGTAGTACACATCCACACAGCAAGCGTAGCATGTAGAATAGTAGAGATACAAGCTAAGCTAGACCCAAGAACAGGTAAAGTACTTGAACAGAACCCACAATTCATCAAAATGGGTGACGCCGCAATAGTGAGATTCAAGCCGATCAAACCACTAGTAGTAGAGAAATACAGCGAATTCCCACCACTAGGAAGATTTGCTATGAGAGACATGGGTAAGACCATAGGAATCGGTGTAGTAACAGACGTCAAACCCATGAAGATAGAGATAAAGGCAAAGTAAAATCCATAATTTTTAACAAAACTTCACTTTATAAAAGAAAAAGGGTTTTTCAACCCCTTAAACTATTAATCACCCAAGAAGGAACCCACAAAAGAAGAATGAGGCATTGATGAAAATGTCTTCGCCGAGAATGGTAAAAATAAAGATTTGGGGCACAAACATAAACATACTTAATGAGTTCATAAGCAAAATAACAGATATTGTAAAGAGAACAGGAGTTAAGATGTCAGGACCAATACCATTACCAACCAAGAGATTAGTCGTTAGAACACTCAAACTCCCCCACGGTGAAGGCAAAAAGAAATGGGAAAAATGGGAAATGAGAATACACAAGAGATTACTGTATATAGC
>JAGHDU010000190.1 GCA_021159785.1 Staphylothermus sp.
ATAAGTTGAAAGAGGAGAAGTTTGATGTTGTTGTTACTGATCCGCCTTATCGTGACGATGTTCCTTATACGGAGCTTAGCGATTTCTACTATGTGTGGCTTAAGAGGGCTTTGAGCAATATCGAGGAGAACCAAGGTAAAATGGTTTTAACGCCTAGATTTTACGTTGAAGCGTTTTTTGAACGAAAGAATGGTGAGTTAAAGGAGATTTCAACTCAATGGCAGAAACGTGACTGGGTTTTGAGAGAGATATCATATAACGAAGGCAGAGTTAAGGCACTTGGATCGGGAACAAATGGTTTGAACTACTATAGGTCATTGATGGCTGAGGCTTTTATAACTATGGATGCTTTTCTTAAGGATACTGGTGTATTGGTGACGTATTTTGCTCATACGAAGCCTGAGGCTTGGGCGGAGCTTGTGGAGGCCAGTTGGAAGTATGGTGGTTTTACAGCTACGAATGGTTTCCCGTTGACTACAGAATCTGCACAATCAGTTATTAAGAGAGGTAAGCTTTCACTTGATACTAGTATAGTTGTAGTTTGGAAGAAGCCTAAAAGCAACAGACCTAGAGTATACATGGATACCGTTAAGGAAGAGATGCTTAGGGAAGGTACTGAATGGACTAGAAGGGTTTTGGGGAAGTATCGTGGTAGAGATCTGTTCTTCAGCGTCTTTACTAGAGTATTATCTGTTGCAACAAGATACGATACCCTATATGACGATAGAGGAGAGGTGGATACTAAGAGGCTTGTTGTGGAATATGTTGCACCACTAACGGCAGAGGCTATAATAAATGCCGTTAGTGAAGAAGAGGCAGGCAGGGTCAGGTTAGATAAGGCCGGGTTGTTCTATTTCATTATTAAGCTTCTTTATGCTGTTAGCAGGGCTGAATCTACGGTTAAGATCTTATCGTCAACGGATATTGTTCTCTTATCGATAGCAGTTGGTGTGGATAAAAAAGAATTCATAGATTCTAAGATAATAGTTAAGAGCGGAGGAAAAGAGGAGTACAGGTTTATGGAGCCTCTCTTTAATGAGCCGAGCAAGTTTGAAGAGTTTCTTCGCGCTAGAGGGATTGATCCTGATAGATTTGAAGTTATGAGGAGAGAGCCTTGTTCGGTTGATATACTGCACTTGATGGAATATGCTACGTTATTCACTAGTGATCCGAAGTATTATATTGAACGGCTCAAGAAACGATACCCTGGTCTTTTCGAGAATGCCTTATCGCTTGCTAGGCTGCTTCACAAGCATTTACCGCATGATCTAGAATCTCAAATATGTACAAAACTCATAAATTATATAGGAGGGTGGATGCCTTTTGTCTAAACCTATAATGGGTGTAAAAGACGTTCTCAAACCCCTTCAGGACGTATTTGATCCTAGACTGGATACATACGTTGCCCCTTCACTGGGAAGAGTATATGGTTATATAGAAAAAGAGTATAAGCCAGAAACAGAAGCCGAAGAACTAATGTTGAATCTGTACAGCGATCCCGATGAGTTTTTCTCATTGACATATATAACTGAGGGTATGGAAGATGTGTTTAACAAAGTCGTTGATGCATTAGAGAATGGGTCTAGTGGGCCTATAGTACTCCCTTCTTTCTTCGGTGGTGGAAAAACACATATTCTCTTAGCGTTGCTTCATGGTTTTAGGAAGCCGGAAGCTATTCTTAGAGCTGAGCCGAAGGAAATTGCTGAGAAACTTTACAGAAAGGTTAAGAGCATTGTTGAAAAGGGCCGTATTGATATAGTGGTTATAGATGGTGATTATGAAAAGTATGCGCCAAGACCTAGGAGACCGAAACATGTGGGAGTATATACTATCTACAGTCCTTGGGGCTATATAGGATACTGTCTAGGTAGATATGACGTTGTAAGAGAATATGATGAAAGCTTTAAAGCACCCGCTAAAGATGTATTAGAGAGTCTCTTTCAAGGAAAAAGAGCAATAATACTAATAGATGAACTCCTAGCAGATTATTATAGATTGCACTTAAATAAAGAACAGAGAAAGAACATAATGGGATTTATCAAAGTCCTAGCTGGTGCTCTTCAAGGAAAAAGAGTGGCGACAATAATAACTATTCCGGCACGTTTGGGTGCGCAAGAAGTAGGATTGGAAGAGAAAGGTTTTATTGAAGTAGAAAAACAGTACGAGGATATTAAAGAAGATATTGAAAATGTGTTCAATATATTGAGGCATCAGCTTAAAATCGCTATACCGGTAAAGCTTGAAACTGTGGGTGGAGTTAGCGAGATTGTAAGAATTATCAGGAAGAGAATATTCGGTAAATCTGAGATCAAAATCCCTGACGAGGTACTACGATATTATCAAGAAATTTATAGCATTGATAAGTTAAGATTCCCTAAGCAAGCTAGAGATATGGAGTTATTGCGTTCAACGTATCCGTTTCATCCGACATACATTGATACTCTTCTAGTTCATATTGTGGAGAGAAGACCCTGGGTGTTTCAAAGGACAAGGTTTGCAATACAGATAACCAGGAAAGTAGTTCGAAAGCTGTGGAGGAGTAATAGAAACCCCGACTTTATACATATATGGAACATCGACTTGGGGGATCCCGATATATCTAGTGCTATATTAGCCCCCCTCTCAGGTGAAAAAGACTACAGAGTGTATCTCAGAAAACTCTACGATGCTATTAATAATATTGATTCTCTTAAGCACAGTGTTGAACGTGTCTTAGCTAAAGATATGATTACAACGATTTTCTTGCGGACTTTTCTCTATGAGGGTGCAATAGGGGCTCTGAAAGCATATCCTACTGAGAACGAGATTTACTGGATGGTATATGATAGAGACTATGGTGTAGAACCTGCTAGGTTAAGAACAATACTTAATGTGCTTACTGGCGAACCGGATGTTCCGTATATAACTGAACATCAAGGTAAGATCTACTTCACTACAATGATAGATATTATTAATGTTTTAAAGAGGAGGGTAGAGGGGGTTAGACGAGAAGATATATACAATGACTTAAAGAAAAGGTTAGGAGACAAGTTAATTGCTACAGACGAAGAATATCATCCGTTTTCTAAGGATAATGTAGAATTTATAACTGGAAAAGAACTAGTAAGTGGTTGCAGACCTGTAGAATCATCTTCGCATAGAGTTATAGTGTACTTAGGCAGTCTCGATGAGGAATATGCTAGAGAGCTTATTTTGGGCTATATGAATTATAGAAATACTACAGTGGTATTGGATGTAAAGGATGATGATAAAAGTAGCTTTGATGAGTTATTGGAGCATGTGGCTTGGTTATATGTCTTGGATAATATTAAGGATAGTGAACTCGAGGAGTTATACCCGGATGAAACTGTGAGAAAAGTGAATAAGTCTAAATTAAGTGTTGTTAAGAACAATAAGGTGCAAAAGTTTGAAGGATCAGCTACAAAGGTGTTTAGAAGAGTATGGTATCCGAGAGGAGATAATAATGTAGGTCGCTCTGAGGCATCGCCAGCTAAGAAGTCGTTATTAGGTAATGTTCGTGTAGCATTGGAAAAAGCTCAGAAACTACTAGATCCCGATAATGTTCATCTTGAAACATTTCTTAGGAGATTATCCGAGGTAGGTATTGATCTTGGTAATGAATGGGTGCAGGTGTCGAAGATCTGGGATATATTCTTGAGGAATCCTAGGCTGTGGGTTGCAGATAGAGATATGGTTATGAGGGTTTTGAAGAGGCTATACGATAATCTTGAGATCGCTGTGATGCGTGGGGGAAGAATTTATTGGAAGAATATATGTGAATCGGAGACAGGATGTAGTAGTGGCCCGTATCCTCTAAATGATTTTGATGATACTGATCAAGTGAGATTGTCAAAAACTGTGTTTATTGATTTCATAAATCAATTATTAAATAAGGAAACGGAGAAACGAGAACCTAGTAAGATTGTGAAAAACTATTACGTTGTCCTAACTGATGAAGGAGAGAGGAAGTTGAGAGACCTATATCTATTATATAAGAAAAGAGGTAGTGAATTATACAAACTCTACGATATCTTAAGGAGTCCGAGGACATTATTGTTGAAAAAGATCGAGGTTATAGAGAAAGGATTTGATTTAAAAATAGAGCCTAGCTATGTCGAGGTCAAGCCGAACGGTGTCGTTGAAGTTAAGGTAAGTATAGAGCCTGTAGGAGACTTTAGTGATGAAGTAACTATAGAAGTAGATAAGGGAGAAGTCTATCCATCTAGGGGTATACCGCCTTTTGAGGCTATTTGGAAACTTACCGCTGAGGCTGAGGAGGATACATATCAGTACGATATTAAAGCATATCATGATAGTTTCTCGAAGACAGCGTCATTGACTGTTAAAGTAGTTGGTGAATACGAAGTTATAGTTGTTGATATTGGTGAATATAAGCCCGAGGTTGGAGATGTTATCGAAGAAGTAAGTGACATAAGGTCTGCAGATACTCTCTTGGATCTCGGAGATCGTCTTGGAGAACTACTAGGGGTTGAACCTATAGTATATATGGAAGCAACTGGTCTTGAGGGCAGGGTTAAAGTTAGTATAGAGGGTGTTAAACTGAGTGATGCTGAAAGTATTATTGAAGTATCTAAGGACTATAATGTATCTGGTAGACTCGTATTTGAAGAAGCGGAGCCTCTTGATAGCCTTAAGGCTAGGAGATTGAATGCTATGAAGCTATTTCTCTCAGGGATAAAAGTAAAGGTTAGGAGGAAGAGGACATGAAGTATAGAGTTACTTGGGAGACGAGAAAGAGGTATGGGAAAATCAGGTATTATGCTAAGTTCCGCTCTTATGTTGTTGAAGGAGAGGAAGAAGAGGATACTAGAAAGGGTAGTAGTGTTGATATTAAGGTTGGTGTGCCGAATCCTACTGAGTTGATAGCTTTAGCTAGAATGCTGGGATGCAGAGTATCTAGGGAGAAGCAGTGGATAACAACTGATGACGAGCAAGCATACTTCAGGCTAATAGTGTATGCAGTGGTTAGACAGACGCTTAGGAAGCCTGGGAAGGTTGATGAACTGAGGAGACTAGTCTTAGATGAAGGGTTTAGTACTGATGCTTGGTGGTGGGCAAATACCTTTATGAACAAGTACAAAACAGAGGGTTCGCGGAAAGGCGTAGGTATGAAGTGCTTATACAGGCCTGCTAAAGGCTTTAAATACGTCTATAATCTAGTGTAGAGGTAAAAGCGTGCAGTATGAGCAATTAGTTAGCTATATCTTTAATCTTTTTATGAAGTATAATCCTGCTATGCGTTTCTATCATTATTCAGAAGTTAGACCGCTTCCTATTGAGCCTTTTCTTCATCAAGTAGAAGTTCTCGCTAGGTGTATGCTTAGAGACCCTATAAGGATCCTTATTGGTGACGAAATAGGTCTTGGCAAGACAATAACAGCTATAGCTATGGGAAAATATCTTGAAGAGACTGGTCGGGTGAAAAGAATCTTAGTACTAGTGCCTAGGATCTTGGTGCCGCAATGGGTAGAGGAGCTTGGGTATTGGGTTCAACCGAGTAGAGTGAATCAATTAGAAAGCTACAACGTAGATCTATATAAGCGAGGTGTTCCGGAGGGCTGGTATGTTGCTTCAATGGATCTGGTGACGAGAAACAAGAAGGTTCGTGAAGTTGTGCTCGGTACCGAGTGGGATTTAGTAATAGTTGATGAAGCTCACAAGATATCGCCTGGAACAGCTAGAATGCGGTGGAAGTATATTGGCGAGGAACTTATAGCTAAGCATCCCGAGCGGAATGTATTCTTATTATCAGCTACTCCTCACAAAGGCTTTCCCGATGACTACATTGCTAGACTCCGCATACTAGATCCTAATTTAAAACCCGATGTAGATGCATTAGATAACAAGAATTTCTATAAGCTGACTTGGAACACGCTGGTGTTTAGGAGAACTAAGAGAGACGTAAATGACATATACGAGAAAACAAAGGTTTTTGTCCCCGCACATTTGCAGGCAGTACTTATCAAACCTACTGAGCTTGAAGCCGAGTTCTATAAGGAGGCAGAAAGGTTTCTCCGCAATCTCCTAGCAAAATACAAGATCGCCTCAAATCAGCGCTCACCTATGTCATTATTAGCAACTTTATTGGCAAAAAGAACATTCTCAAGCCCTCTCGCCGCGAGTAGCACTCTTTTCTACATGACTGTTAAAAGAATCGAGTTATTGAGAAAAATTAATGAGAAGGAAGCAACGAAAAAAGCAAATGTTCTTAGAAACTTTATACAGAGACACTTAGCGGAAGAGTATACCGAAGAGGACATCGATATTTCTGAAGGAGACAAAATTGTGTTGAAAGAAATTACTGGGGCACCGGAACCTAGTGTAGATGATGTATTGAATGCTTTTGCTACATACGCTTCAGTACTTCTAGACGAAGATGATGTTGAGAGGATGAAGAGATTACTAGAACTAGCTGAGAAAGTGAGGAAAGAAGGCGATAGTAAGCTTACCAAACTCCTAAAGCTAGTAGAGTATCATGTAGGTGAGGGCTCGAAAATAGTGATTTTCACCGAATACGCTGATACAGCATACTATATAGCGGAGAACTTGAGGAAAGTGTTTGGCAATATAGTGAAGGTTCTGACTGGTAGAGAGGCACATAGTAGGAAAGAGAGAAAAGATGTTTTAGATAATTTCGTTAAGGGTAATAAGTACAAGGTTTTGGTTTCAACTGATGTATTATCTGAGGGACTTAATCTACAGGTTGCTAATGTTTTGATAAACTATGATCTTCCTTGGACACCCTTGAAGCTTGAGCAAAGAATTGGTAGAATATGGAGATTGGGGCAACAAAGAGAATGTTATATCTATATGCTAGTAGTAGGGTCTTCAGAGAAGACAACTGGTGCTAGTCGTGTAGTCTCTAAGCTGTATACAAAGCTTCTTAACATGGGGAGGGCTCTACGTAATAAGATAAACCCGATACTTGGAGAGGATGTTGAAGTATACGTTAAGGATCTCTCAAAGAAGGACAGGAGAGAATATAGAATATTTGTAGCTGAAAAGAAAGCTGGGAAGGGCAGGAGAGGTGTATCGGAAACTGAGATCGTGTTGAATAGCCTGGATGATAAGAAGTTTGAGTACTTTGTTAGATGGTATTTGAATACTGTTAAGCAGATCGAGAAGAGATTAGCAAATAGTAGTGTCGAACCTCATGCAAGTCCGAGTATAGTGAAATATATTACGGAGATTATGGGGTTTGAGTCGCGAGAGGAGTTAAAGAAGTTCCTACTTGAATTAACGAGAAGCCTTGCTTCTCACAAGGGTGTTTTAGAACAAGTCTCCGAAGGCAGAGAGATCATTAGGGATTCATTCTATCAGAGGCCTCTGCAGGAGATGACTGCGAGGGAGTTGGTCGGAGTTATACAGAATCTATGTAATAACCTTGGTAGTGATACTGGGAGGCTTGGGAAACTATTTAAGATCACAGTTTTCGGTAACAACACAGCAGGAAAAGTCTCTCTTGTGAAAGTAGCATTGATGGAGAACGGTAATACTGTGTATGAAGCCATCATGGGTGTTGATAATAGGGGAGGAGAAGGTTATGTTATGAATAGTGTTGAGATACTAAGGCTCCTAGGAGATATAACTACTAAATTCTATCAAGTATCTAGTCATGTGGATGTAGGGGAAATAGATACGTTGTGGATTAAATCAAGAATTTCTACGTATTTGAGCAAGTTGCTTTTTGCTCGTGGTCTTAAGGACATGGATGATTATACTAAGAAAGTAAGTGAAATGAGTTTGAGGAGCGGTGATGAGTGGAATAAAGTGAGGGAGTTTAACGAAGTTGTGATAAAGATCGAGCCTATAGGCATCATCGAGTTGCATAAAGGCCTTGGAGGCTACTTCGAGCACCTAATAGGTGAATATGATGAAAAGAAGACTGAGATAGAGGATGAAGCAATAGCAATCCTAGCAGAGAGACTAAGTAGTAGATTTAATATTCATGACATGCACAAAGTTGGTGCTCCCTTTGACGTAATACTAATAGGTAAGAATGGTAGCGAGTCTCCGGAGCATAGAATAGTCGAGGTTAAGTCTTGGAAACATATAGATGTAGTCATTTATACGGAGAATGAAGTAGGGTTTGCGGAAGAAAATGAGCAGAAGGGAGGAAACTACTGGTTATATGTAGTTGATATGCGTGGAGAAAAACCTAAAATCTATGGATATAGGCGCCCGTTCTCTACTAATGCATTAAAGCTTATTGCAAAGATTCGTAGGAATGGTAAAGTGTATTACATCTATAAAGTTGTGAGAAAAGAAGATGAAGCATGGTAAATAGAAATGACTGAGCATATAAAGACATATAGAGTGTATTTAATGTAATTTGTGGCATTGAAGAGAATCTGATAGTGTCTACACTGAGTTATACGGCGAATAGGGATTCTAAAAAAGTTCCTCGGATAAAGTTTGTGAGCGTTGTAAAATAGGTTGTAAGGGCGTGCTGAGTCCTGGGTTCGTGATTGTGAGTTATTATTAATAATATGTTATACTAAGACGTGGTCTGTCTGTATGGGTGTTTCTGTGGACTGCTGGAGTGGCTGCAGTTTTGTAGTGTATTGTGGTGTGGGTTGTTGAGACTATACTTGTGCGAATGCAAGGAAGACATGACGACGGGAATAAGGTGAAGAAGTATGGCTGGAAATGAACTGGCGCGTGTGCTGGGAGAGCTGGGTGGAATACCCTTGATCACTAGGGTGGCTCAGATGACTAGCGATAGATACGTGATCTATTTGCCGAAGAAACTGAACCCCCTATGGAGGAAGCTGAGAGA